>NZ_WTLC01000029.1:0-60279 GCF_011378875.1 Pseudoalteromonas sp. Z9A5 | reverse complement strand
ATGAGGGTTCGGTGTAACGTTTTTTAGCGAATTCAATTATACCTTATCCTCATGCTGTTTGTTTTTTATACCGCAAAGATCAACACGCCCTAGACGTTCCCAACGGAAGTTGGGTGGAATCATCTGGGCAATTTGTTATCGAGGAAGTTGAATGCTAACAACACGCCCTGAGGTGGACGACTAGTAAAATTTAGCTATTAACTGCAAATTTTAAAAGTGGTGAGCCTCTGCGTTTTAAGACCGCTAAATACGTCGATTCATCGTAGGGTGTATTCGTTTTCCAATACCTAAATACAATCCTTATCCATTTAAATGCCAGTGATCTAATAATGCTGTTATGCGGCTTACCCTTGGCTTTTTGTTGCTCATAATACGCTTTAGCCCAAAACGAATAACGAATAGAAAAGCCTGCCCATTCCACAAATGTTTGCCTTAAAAAGTGGGGGTAACTATAACGCCAATGAGTCCGCATTTTTTGATCATTGCGCTCAATAACAGTCCTTTAGGTTTATACATTATAGTCTCCAATGCTCGGTTATCGTTCAAAGCGAAATATCACTTAAGTATAAAAGTTTTTAAGTTGTATCACTAAATACATAAGCCATTAAAAAATGCAAAGTGCTGATGAGTAGCCCAACATAATTGTGCTTATTATTAAGTAGCGATGCCATTAAACCCTATATTACTAGTCACTTTTAGCCTGCGCTATGCGTTTATCCACAGAAAATTTAATTTATTGCAGAGTTACTTTGTTACGTGCAGCTAATATTAAACACGGCTAATTTGTTTTTAAAAGGTTGTTACCGAATGATTTTTACACTGGCGGGCATGTTTACATCACGTTAGTATAGAGATCTATTAAGTTACCAAACGATAATTACATGACTTTAAATACAAACGCATTAATTTATTTTTTAGCCTTTTGCAGTGGTTTTTGCATTATGGGAATTGAGCTTTTAGGCGGGCGAATTCTCGCGCCTTTTTTTGGAAGTAGTGTGCACATTTGGGGAAGTATAATAACCGTGTTTATGCTTAGCTTGTCGTTTGGGTATTTACTTGGTGGTAAGTTAAGTACTCAAAATGCGTCGTTAACAAAATATGGTTTAATATTTTTAGTCGCCAGTATTATGGTGGTGCCTATTACATTATTTTCGCAGCCAATAATGGAATTTATATTTACCCATATTGAAGATAGTCGCTACGGCTCGCTTTTAGCTTCAACGGCATTATTTTTCATTCCAACAATTATTTTAGGAATGATTTCACCCTACTCCGTACGTTTACTGGTAACCGAAAGCGAAAAAAGCGGACAGGTAGCGGGAAGACTTTATTTTGTAAGTACGCTTGGTAGCGCACTGGGTACTATTATTACCTCTTTTTACTTTGTACTCGCGTTTGATGTAAACACAATTATTAGCGCCTTTGCTTTAACACTTGGATCGCTCGGCTTGCTAGCTATTGTTATTAACACTTTGGTTAATAAAAAGGAGCTTGCTCATGCTTAAATACTTATTACTGCCGTTAATTGTGCTTTCGAGCTCTGCGTTTAGTGAGGTTGTTCATGAAGAACGCTCGTTATATCGCAATATAATTGTTGAAGAAACGCATGACTTACGCTGCCTTAAGTTTAATTCTAAAAGTACCCAAACCAGTCAAAGCTGTATGTATAAAAACGACCCCGACAAACTCGTTTTTAATTATACCAAGCTGACTTTTGCGAGCCTTTTAGTGATCGAAGATCCTAAAAATGTGCTTATTATAGGGTTAGGTGGCGGTACGCTTTCTAATGTTATTCATGAGCTATACCCTGCTGCGAAAATTCATAACGTAGAAATTGATCCGGCGGTTACTAAGGTGGCACGTGATTACTTTAACTTTATAGAAAACGACGCGGTTACATCAAGTGTGCAAGATGGTCGTATTTTTATAAAACGCGCAGCGATTAAAAAAGAAAAATACGATTGGATTATTTTAGATGCTTTTAATGGTGACTACATACCTGAACATTTACTTACCAAAGAGTTTTTTGAAGAAGTGCAAAGTGTATTAACTGATGGCGGTGTAATTGCGGCTAATACATTTTCGAGCAGCAAATTGTACGAACATGAATCGGCAACCTATCACGCTGTATTTGGCGACTTTATAAACGTAAATCGTGAAAATCGCAGCAATCGTATTATTTTAGCGGGGCTTAAAACGCCGCCTACTAATGAGCAAATAAACGCTCGCGTAACAGCATTAGCACCACGGCTAGTAAAATACGGTATAGACATACAAGCAATAAGTGAGTTTATGGATTTCACTAAAGACGGACAAGATTGGCCAGCTGACACCAAAGTTCTGACAGATCAATATTCGCCAGCTAATTTATTAAACTTTTAAAGCATTTACATAACAACTCTAAGTGAAAGGTTAGTTAGGTGAGCGCGATGTAAAATCGCACCTACGGTTTTGTTGAGTGCGGTGTTTGTTTTGATGTAAGTGAGGTTTTATACCTCGCTTTAGGTAGATTATTACCACCACCAAAAAGTGATTAATTGTGTTCAATCTGCGCCTCGGTGTTTAGTGGTTAAGGTTAGATGAGCGCGATGTAAAATCGCACCTACGGTTTTGTTGAATGCGGTGTTTGTTTTAATGTAGGTGAGGTTTTATACCTCGCTTTTACTAGATTGTTATCATCACTGAGAAGTGATTAATTGTGTTTAATCTGCGCCTCGGTGTTTAGTGATTGAGGTTAGATGAGCGCGATGTAAAATCGCACCTACGGTTTTGTTAAGAGCGGTGTTTGTTTTGATGTAGGTGAGGTTTTATACCTCGCTTTAAATAGATTGTTATCACCACTGAGAAGTGATTAATTGTGTTAAATCTGCGCCTTGGTGTTTAGTGATTGAGGTTACATGAGCGCGATGTAAAATCGTACCTATGGTTTTGTTGAGTGCGGTTTTTGCATTGATGTAGGTGAGGTTTTATACCTCGCTTTAAATAGATTGTTATCACCACTGAGAAGTGATTAATTGTGTTAAATCTGCGCCTCGGTGCTTAGTGGTTAAGGTTACATGAGCGCGATGTAAAATCGCACCTACGGTTTTGTTGAGTTCGGCTTTTGTCTTGATTCCCTTCGCTTTATTGTACTTTTTACTGCCTACCTTTAATTCATTTTTAACTTATATATTTACGCTGCTTATTAAGTAGTGATATTATAGTTAGCTTGCTAACTAAATGAGAGAGCTATGGTCAAAAATATTCCCTTTCACGAAACACTCGACTTAACCATTATTGGCACTATGGGGCGAGTACATCGTGTATGTCGTGAGGCGATTACTATTGCTGTAGAGCCTTTAGGATTAACACAATCACGTTGGATGGTGTTAGTGCATATAAATATGAATGGCGAGGGACTAACTCAATTAGAGTTGGCCCATAGCTTAGGTATAGAAATGCCTTCGTTAACTCGTACACTCAAACAGTTAGAAGAACAGTCGCTCATTACTCGTCGTATAGACGAGCATGATAAGCGTAGTAAAAAACTCTATTTTACTAAACAAGGCTTCGCCGTTTTACATTCATTAACCGAGACAATTACCCATATTAAAGCTCAGTTATACAGTGGTTTTACTGACGAGCAATTAGACGCGATGGCTTATGGTTTAGTTAAAATGGAAAAGAACGCACAAAATTGTATTAAATCTCAAATTAAGGCTAAAAATGACACCTGATCAAAAGTTTGCGCGCTATGTAAGACTTTCCCTTGTGGGATTTGTTTTAGTATTTATTTACTATTTAATGGCTGATATTTTTTTACCTGTAACGCCACAGGCGCGCGTGTACCATCCTGTTGTACAAATTGCTCCACAAATTAGCGGTCGAGTAACCAGAGTGTTGGTAAGTAATAACCAACCTGTAAAGGCTGGCGATGTGTTGTTTAATATTGACCAAGGACCTTATAAGTTAGCATTTGAACAATCGCAACTTGCGCTGGACGATGCCAAATTACAAAATAAACGCCTTGATACCAATGTTAAAGCACTTGAGGCACAAATAAGTGCGGCTAATGCAAAACAACATGAGCAAAAGCTATTAAAAAGCAGAGGTGAAAAGCTCTACAAGCAAAACTCTATATCGGAGCAAGAGCTTGAAAGCATTCGTGCTAATTATGAGGCAAGTAAAGCAAACGTAGCTGCATTTGAGGCGCAATTAGCTGAAGCCATATTAGCGCGTGGTGAATCAGGTGAGCAAAACTTGGCAATGCGACATGCAGCAAACCAATTAGCCCAAGCTAACCTTAACTTATCGTACACACAGGTACTTGCATTAAGCGATGGCATTGTTACTAACTTACAATTACTTGATGGCGCATACGCTGTAACAGGCCAACCTTTACTCGCTATTGTGGCAAAAAAAGCTGATTTAGTAGCTGATTTTAGAGAAAAGTCGTTACTGCATATGAAGCCTGGCAGCTTAGCTAAGGTTGTATTTGATAGCCGCCCTGGTGAAGTTTACGACGCGCAAATTACAGCTTTTGAAGCCGGTGTAAGTAATGGGCAGTTAAGTGCAAATGGACTACTTAGTACAACCGAAACCAGCAACCGCTGGGTACGTGATGCACAACGCCAGCGTATTCATTTAAAGCTAATAAACGATACAAGTTTAATTGCTAATATGCCAAGTGGTGCCCGCGCAACGGTGCAATTATTGCCAGAGTCGACAGTTGGGCAATGGTTAGGCGCTGCGCAAATTAGGTTTATTAGTTTGTTACACTACATTTATTAATGGAGAGTATATGACTCAAGTTGTTAGCCAAGGGCCGCAATTAGACTCTAATGGCCTTCGCCAAGCACTTCGCATTGCCGGTGGGTGCACAGTAGGCTTTGCTATTAGTAAATTAATGAACTGGCCAAATGGTATATTTTTTACTGTTTACCCTATGTTGTTACTTGGCATGGTGCCTACTTTAAGCCGAGGTGTAATTAATCAATTTATAGCATCAGCGGCGTTTAGCGCATTTATAGTGCTTGTAATGCAGGGGCTTTTTTCGCATTTACCAGTCGTAATGACGTTATTAGTGTTTGGTGTTTTTTGTATTTTATTTCATAAAATGAGCAGTGGCAGTGCCTTTTTATTTGGTGCTTTAGGGGTGGTTAGCCTTTCAATTCAGCTGCACTTTTCGAGCTATGTTGATCAGGGCAGCAGTATTTACCCTCTTATTTTAACAAATGGTTTGGCTATTATTTTAACGGTTATTATTGCTGCGCTAATGCATGGGCTGTTTCCTGAGGTAACAGCAAGACCAGCTCGGGTAATGCCTGCAAAAGCAAAAGAAAGTATTCGTCATGAAGTACTGCTTTGCTCTAGTGTTGCTACGCTTTCGTTTGTGGTTTTTCAGGTTTTAGACTTACAAGATTCTATTTCTGCACAAGCAGCATCGGTGCTTATTTTATTTTCTTTATGTTGGAAAGCTGCCGGAATGGCTGGTTGGCAACGTGCCATTGGAACGCTTATTGGGTGTAATGCCGCACTTTTATCGCAATTGTTTTTGTATAGCCACACTGATTTTTTACTTTTTCCGGTGGTTATTTTATGGATATTATCGTTTGTATTTGCACGATTTCATATTTTAGGCGGCGGAATTCCAGGTATTGGTTTTGGCGTGTTAACTACATTTGGTATTTTATTTGGTAACTCTTTAGGCCCTGGGCAGGATTTAATTTATAGTGCTTTGTACCGTTTTAGTTCGGTATCGGTGGCTATTATTCTAAGCTTATGTGCTGTGTATGTTATGCATCATTTACTTAATCGCTTTAGCGTAACACGGCATCATACCTACGATTAGGTTATATCGTTTAACAATAAAAAGGCTGCAACTGCAGCCTTTTTTACGTTTAAACAATATGTAAGCTACAACTTTACACTACCGCGCAACGCTTTGTTTTGGCCGTGTTTTGTTTTTTTATCCATGCGTTTACGCTGCGAATTACGGCTTGGTTTTGTGGCTCTACGGGCTTTGTTTACCTTTGTGGCGCTTAAAATTAGGTCTTTTAAGCGTTTAAGTGCATCGTCGCGATTAAGCTCTTGTGTACGATGACTTTGCGCTTTAATTATTAAAACACCATCTTTAGTAATTCGCGTGTCGTTTAGCGCAAGTAAACGTTCTTTATAAAAATCAGGAAGCTTAGAGCGGTTAATGTCAAAACGTAAATGAATAGCACTTGCTACTTTGTTAACATTTTGACCACCGGCACCCTGCGAGCGAATTGCTGTAAGCTCTAGCTCCCACTCATCTATAGTGACAGTATTTGAAATTGTTAACATTGTGTTCAGCTCTAGTTGTCAAAAATGCATTATATCATCTGTACATTGACTTGTGGTGAATCAACTTAAATCTTAGGATTTTAACAACGCCCCATAATTTGTACTGTAAAACTGACTAATACATTTTTTTGTATTGGCAAGTGCCGTTAATTAGTTTCTAATTGGCACAACTTTAATATTAGGAAACGCTCAATGAAAAAAATACTTGTATCACTTAGCTTATTAGCAATGAGTTTCTCAAGCCTTGCAGAAGATATTAACGAAGGTCAACTTCAAAGCTACATGAAAGCATTACCAGCGGTATCAAGTTGGGCAAGCAGCCAAGAATCATTAAAAGATTTAGATTTAGCAAGTATGCTAGGTGGCTCTGCAGATCAAACTGTTGGCGAACAAAGCTCTTTAGCTAATAGCGCACTTAGCATGATTAAAGATCAAGATTTATACAAAAGCTTTGAAGGTGTTACTAGCCAATACGGTTTTACACCAGAGCAGCTAGTTACTGTTGGTACTGAAGTATCTATGGCGTACATAGAAAACTTAAAATCAGGTTTATCTACTGAAAATCAAGAAACAGCAACTAAAGTAATGAGTGGTTTAAGCAGCATGAAAAGCGCTAAAGATACAAGTGCTAGCTCGTTGATGGGTTCTTTTGGTAAAGCGTCAAGCGCCGTTGAATCAAGCGAACCAGTTGTTAGTGAAAGTAACCTTGCACTTGTGAGCGAGTATATGCCACAACTACAAAAGTTATTTGCACTACTATAAGCCTAATCGTTATTAGTTAACGCTTAAAGTATTTAAAGGTGGCATATGCCACCTTTTTTAATGCCTAAATTTTAGCTTTACTGTGGCTATAGTTGTTTTACTTCAATGGTACTAGGGCTCTTATTTAAAACATGGGCTACGCGTTGGCTAAGCTCTGGCAGTACGTCTTGTTCAAACCATGAATTTTTTTTAAGCCAAATATTATTACGCGGGCTTGGGTGCGGCAGTACCAAATAGTGTGGCCAATACTCACGCCACGATTTTACTAACTCAGTTAATGGTAACTTTTTTGTTTGTGGTAAGTGGTAGGCTTGTGCGTATTTACCTAAAATTATAGTTAGTTCGATGTTTGGTAATGCAGCTAATAATTGTTCACGCCAAGCGGGTGCGCACTCTTTACGTGGTGGTAAATCGCCTGACTTCCCTTTTCCAGGATAACAAAATCCCATAGGTAAAATGGCGATATTATTGGCGTTGTAAAACTCACTACTTGTAAGCCCTAGCCAATCACGTAAGCGATTACCGCTTGCATCGTTAAACGGTATACCCGTTTCATGTACTTTAGTGCCAGGTGCTTGACCTGCAATTAAAATACGTGCATTTGGGTTAAATTGTATTACAGGGCGAGCGCCTAAAGGTAAGTGAGGTTCGCAGATCACGCATTTACTAACTTGCTCTATTAATTGGCTCGTATTCATTTACTTTTGACCTTAAATGCTTAAAAAACACTCTTTTTGGCTGTTTATGCTTAATGAGTTGGTAAAAAATCGGTTTATTTTATCTAAAACAGCGATTAGTTAGTAAAATCCTGATCTTTAAGCCTCAATTCCCTACAGCCCTTATAGTTCCTAGTGTTCTTTCGCCCATACCGCAAATTCGTTACCACTTGGTTCTGCAAAGTGAAACCGACAACCGCCAGGAAACTCAAAAATAGGTTTTAATATTACTCCGCCAAATGCCTCTACTTTTTTAAAGGTTGCGTGTATGTCGTCGCTATAAAAAATAAGTAATGCTGCCCCGTGCTGAGTTAGTGATTTTAATGGAGCCTGAAAAATCCCACCATCTAACCCCTGCCCGCTAAACGCCGTGTACTCTGGACCATAGTCGGTAAATTGCCAATTAAATACATGGCTAAAAAAAACTTTTGTAGCCACTAAGTCGCATGCCGCAAATTCTACATAATTTAGTTTTTCGTGATCGCTCATCGTTATATTTGCCCTGTATTTTATATATTGAGTAACCTTAAATCTTATAGTTATGTGGATCAATACATTGATTTTATTTGGGATCATTATTTTACTAAGTAGTTATGCACAATGATCGATAAACCTAAATATCACAAATGAGAATAGCTATCTTTTGTATTTATAAACTATATAATAATGCCTCATTTTTACCCTCGGCGTTTATAAGGGATTAATTTATTATGCAGGCACAACCGCTTAGTGCACAGCTTTCGCAATTATTTAAAGAGCCTTCAAAGCTTAAATATCGTTTTTCGGTGTTTATGCGTTTTTTAATTGCCATTGTAGGTGGATATTGTTTTACGGCTATAACAACTGCTTTGCTTAGCCTTGTATTGCCTCTAGCCAAGCAAGATGCAGTGCTACTGTGTGTATCAGTTAGTATTTTAATTTACTCAATTGTGTTTATTTTAGCTTTTACGGTTAGATCATTAAAAACTGTTTGGATCAGTATTTTACTAGCTATAGTAACTCAGCTTTTATTACTTGCCATGTTAAAGGATTGGGTATGAAAGACAGCTTTTTTAGATCGATGACTTGGTTACACACTTGGGTAGGGTTACTCGTTTGTTGGTTATTATATTTAATATTTTTTGCAGGAACTCTTAGCTTTTTTAGAGATGAAATAACGTTATGGAATCAACCTGCCATACATAATATACAAGCCCAAACACAGCGTATAGAAGCGCAAAAACAACAAATAATTACAGGATTTGATTACTTAGCTAGTCACGGAGCTAACTCACCAAGCTGGCGTATTACATTACCTGAGCAGCGTATTCCTTATTTAATCTATGGTTATGCAAAACCAAAAGAGCCAGGTCAGCGCCGCAGTCAGTTTAAAAACACACAGCTAAACCCTAATACTATGCAAGAGCTCGAGCCCTTTGTAGATACTAAAGGCGGTAACTTTTTTTACCGGTTGCATTATGATTTACATTATATGGATGCAATAACGGCGCGCTGGATTGTATGTTTTGCTAGCTTTTTTATGCTGATTGCCATTATTTCGGGCGTGGTTATTCATAAGCGTATTTTTAAAGATATGTTTAGCTTTAGACGCAACAAAGGCAGCCGTACATGGTTAGATGCCCATAACTTAAGCTCTGTGCTTGCCCTTCCTTTTCATTTAATGATTACTTACACGGGCATTATTACGCTTATATTTATGTTGTTCCCTTACCCTGCAGAAATGACCTACGATAAGGGTATGCGTGGCTTTTTTAATGATGTAACGCCTCGCAACACCATGACCGATAAAGCCAAAGGCGAATCGTCAATGGTGCCGATTCAAAATATTTTAGATCAGGTTTATACTAAGTGGCCACATGCAGATATTACCCGCGTACAAGTTAACCAACCAAATATGGCAGCTTCAACAATTACCGTATTGGTAAGCGCAGGTAAAACACTACGTGACCAAGCACCACGCTTAATATTTAGTGGTGCTACAGGACAAATGGTCGCTAAAACTGGTGACGAACTAACTAGCAGCAAAGCGCTTTACGAGTCGCTTAATTCAATGCATACGGGGCGTTTAGCTACGTGGTTGTTGCGCTGGTTATACGTATTAGGCGGTATTGCAGGCTGTGTAATGATTGGCTCTGGTTGTATTATGTGGGCTAAACGAATTCGCGAGCGAACTAAAAATAACGTTAAACCGTCGTTTGGTTTAAAACTAGTTGAAGGGTTAAATCTAGCCACTATTATGGGGCTCCCGCTGGCAACGTGTGCATTTTTTATTGCTAACAGACTACTTAGCCCAACTACCGCAGAGCGCGCAGATAAAGAAATACTCGCCTTCTTTTTAACATGGCTAGCAGTTGCTCTTGTAGCACTTATAAAGCGCGATACACTGCAATGGCGAGTTATGGCAGCTATAAATGCTGTTGCATGTTTAAGCGTACCAGTTATTAATGCGCTTACAACTAACGGTAATATAGTTAGCTATTTGATGCAAAAACAATGGGCTTTATTTACTTTTGATGCACTGTTTTTACTGTTTAGTATATTATTTTTTATACAAACCGAAAAATTACGTACTGCTAAAAGCAACTCAAAAACAATCAGCCCTAGCCAATCTAATAATCTTAAAAGGGAGAAACCATGATTGATTTACTTGGTTTTTCCCTGTGTTTGTTCAGTTTTAACTGTTTTGCGCTGGCTAAGTTTAACCACTTTAAAGGCGTATTTAAAAAACGCCCTACAGAACCCCAATGTAAAAAGCTGTTATTAGCCGCTTGGATCAGTATTTTACTAAGCTTAGTGCTTTTTGTAGCCACTCAAGGAGGGTATGGAGCATTACTGTTTTGTGGTTTTATGAGCCTAAGTGTCTTAATTATAATGATTTTTTATAATTTTTTAATTAGTTATGTAAAAATACTAAGTATTATAAATATAGCGATAATTGCACTAACAGGGCTTTTTGTTGGTTTAAACTAGGCTTAGTTAGTAAAAGCGTGATCCGTTGTTTTTCCATATACTAGGTAAAAAAATGGCAAGCTATATAGCTTGCCAACAATAGGGGATATTTAGTGTTTCTAATACTTACTGTCTACGGCAAGTACACTTAACATAACCATAGTATATTTAAGTTACTTTACAGTGAGGTGATACTTTTATTACAGCTGTAAAGGGGCTTTACACTGTTTATTGCTCAACCCAAATGATTTTATCGGTAGCAAATCCCAGCTCTTTTGCTTTAGCTAAAAAGTGGTTTTTAAGCTCTTTGCTAACCGTTGGTGTACGCGACAAAAACCACAAGTAATCTTTGTTGTAACTAGTTATAAATGCATATTGATAATCGGGTTGGTCAAGCTCAAAAATAACGTATGCGCCATAAAACGGACCAAAAAACGACACTTTAAAATGACCTGTATCAGTGTTTTCAACAAACTTGGCTAAGCCTTCTGCGTCATCCCATTTTTTATCATCAGTTAGGTAACCTTTATTGAGCACCTTTACTGTGCCGTCGTCGTTAATAGAGTACGTTGCAGTAACTTGCTCCATCCCTTCTTCAAATGAGTGGTTAAGGCGAGCTATTTCGTACCACTTGCCTTTGTACTTTTGTATATCAAAGTTTTTAACGGGTGTTATTCCCTCTGGAGGGCTGGTACACGCACTAAGAAAAAATAACCCTGTAATAAGTAAACCGTATTTAATAGCCTTCATGTAAGCTCCTTTTTTAATTACATAAATCGTACGTATTATCTAAATATAGATGGATATAAAGTTTGCTAGCCGATTAAAAAAAATTGCTATAGGATCGTCTTAATTCTAAAGCAATAAAAATGACCATAGCATGAAAATTTGGGTAGATGCAGACGCGTGTCCTGTCGTTATAAAAGAAATACTTTTTAGAGCGGCAGAGCGTATGAAAATCGACACTATTTTAGTGGCTAATCACGCAATGCGTATTCCGCCGTCAAAATACATAAGCCGCGTTCAAGTATCGTCAGGCTTTGATGTAGCCGACGACGAAATAGTGAAACGTATTGAAAAAGGCGATTTAGTTATTACTGGCGATATACCGCTGGCGAGTGAAGTAATTGATAACGGTGGGCAGGCGCTCAACCCGCGTGGCGAGCTTTACACCACGGAGAATATTCGCTCAATACTTAACGTACGCGACTTTATGGATACCATGCGCTCAAGTGGTGTAGAAATGAGTGGCGGGCCGCCTCCACTTAGTCAAACCGACCGTCAAAATTTTGCTAATAATCTCGATCGTATTTTAGCGCAAAACAAGGCTAACTAACTTGAATACCCAATTAGTTGGCTTAGGCGATACGCAATTTAGCGTGGCAGTGTATGTAGCAAAAGCGCCGCCAATGCCGTTTTTTGAAACACTTCAATGCCTTGAACCGGTTATAAATGAACAAATAAATACCATAAACCAGCACTGCGGTAATGGTTGGCGCAAAGTATTTAACGTGTACGCCAAAGTATTGTTTGCTCTACCAAGTGAGTATTACTCATTTGCTAAACAAGCGCCTACTTGGCAGCAATATCGCGATGAGTTTTTACTGCAAAAAAGTAGTAAAACCGCCCTGCTATTTAGCGCGCCTAATATTACTGTTACTTGTACAGATAAAGCTTCAAATAATAAAAACCAGCTACACATAATTGCTGGGCGTACGCACGCTAAAAGCTTACTCCAACAAGGTAAGCTTAATGCGAAATTTGAGTGGCTCGACGACGAATTTGCAATAGATATAGCCAACAATATTATAGTATGCCCGTATTTTGATTACAGGCAGCTAAGTAATATAAAAATAGCTAGGCTTAGCGAGCTAGTTGCACAACTAAAAAATAGTTAAAAGTAACTAAATGCACACGTACTAAACAAAGGTAGTGGTGCTTAGCTTAAAAGCTGAATCTGCCACTTATAAAAAATATATTATTTGGATTTTAAATTATGACAGAAAAAGAAAAAATGCTATCTGGTCAGTATTATGACCCAAGTGACCCTGAGCTTATTGAATTACGATTAAAAGCTAGCTTAAAAACGGAAGCGCTAAACCAAACAAGTGTTATTCATTTGGATGAAAGAGCTCAAATTATACATGCGTTATTTGGCTCAACAGGAAAACAAGTTCATGTAGAGTCATCATTTAATTGTGATTATGGGTCAAATATTCATGTAGGTGAAAATTTTTATGCTAATTTTGGCTGCGTTATTTTAGACGCTGCGGAAGTTAATATTGGTAACAATTGCTTTATTGCACCACAGGTTGGAATTTATACCGCTACACACCCTATAAACCCAATTGATAGAAGAAGTGGGCTCGAATATGCAAAAACAATAACAATAGGAAATGATTGTTGGATTGGTGGTCATGCAGTCATAAATCCAGGCGTTACTTTAGGTAATAATGTAGTTGTTGCATCGGGTGCTGTTGTTACAAAATCGTTTGGCGATAACGTTGTTATAGGTGGGAATCCTGCAAAAATAATAAAAATGATTGAAAGTTAATTTGCTCAACTTAAAAACTAAGCGACTCTTTAAACTTACTCCTTTTATAATATTTAAGCTTAAACCAATCGCCAATAGAGCCTTACAAATTGGTCGGTGTTTGGAATATTGTCGAAAATATAATAGCTATACGAGATAGTAGTTTAATTAAAAAACAGTTAGAAAATAGACTTACCTACGTGAATTAAATAGGGTTAATAGGAGCGACCATGGCCGGAATTTTAGATCTAAACCAATTATTAAAATCAATGCAGCCAGAGCTTAAGCAAGGCGAGTATATTTTTTGTTGCTTGGCAGGAAAGCTCGCTGATTATGTTCATTTAGAGCCACTTGCTACTTTTGTAGAAGAAGAAGGTCTAACTCTTATATTAAAAGCTGAAACCGCCGATAAAGCAGGTATTACCTTTGAGAGTAAATATAATTTAATTACTCTTAACGTGCATTCAAGCCTTGAAGCGGTAGGAGGGTTAACCGCTGCGGTATCTGCAAAGCTCACTGAGCATGGTATTAGTGCTAATGTGGTAGCTGCGTTTTATCACGACCACATTTTCGTACAAACAAACAAAGCACAAGCCGCGATGAAAGCACTTGGAGAGATTGGTTAGGATTGCTGGCACAGCAACATGCTGAGTGATGTTGATATTAGAGCGACGGGTGGCGCTTCACTTAATCGATCTACGTTTCATAATGCTCTTGTCTTAAAAGCTTTATTAAAACCGCTTTATTTTTTATTACAAATAATAACTCTCAAATCACTCAACCACCAACTTTGATACTACCCATTTATGAAGCGGGTTTTTATTGTAGCGCGGATGCCATGCGGCTATTACGTCAAACGGCGCAGGTAACTGTAGCAGCTCTATTTTTACTAGCTCTGAGCTTACTGCGCGTGAGGGTAAAAATGCGATAGAGTCGGTTGTTTCTAGGTACATCGGCACAATAGAAAAACACGGTGCCGACACCACTACGTTACGCGTTAAATCAAAGCTTTTAAACCAATCGTCAATAGACCCTTTAAAATTTGGACGCGAAGGCGAGGCAATAATACTTGGATAACTGGCGATTTCAGCAAGGCTTGGCTTAGTTCCTGCTATTGATGAATTCGGCGAGGTAACACAAATATGTTGCTCTTCAAACAATTTAATAATGGGATAAGTACTTGGGATATAGTCAGGAAATGCAATAGCAAGGTTTACTTTGCCGCTTTCCATTAAATCGTGCAGGCTGTCTAGTTCGAAGTCTCTTATTATAAGCTTTAAATTTGGCGCTTGTGCCCGGAGTACTTTAACTAATGCTGGTAAAACGACTTGCTGTGCGTAGTCGGTAGCGGCTATTACAAACTCATCATTAACTGTTTTTGGGTCAAATATTTTAGGTGCTAATAATGCCTGAAAGTCGTTTAATAGTTTGTCTATATCTACCGACAATTCTTCAGCGTAGGGCGTGGGCACAAAACCAGTGGTTTTTCTCAAAAACAAATGATCGTCAAATACATCGCGTAACTTTTTTAGTTGCTCACTCACTGCTTGTTGGGTTAAGCCCAATTTACTCGCTGCTTTTGAGGCGTTCTTCTCGCGAATGAGCGCTTGGAAAATACGCAATTGTTTTATATCTAATCGGTCTAACTTGCTCATGCTGCTGCCAGTGTTATTTAGTAATAATATTTAACCTATCACATAACCAAATTATCTTGTATCTCTTACATAAAAGGGTTGTTTCTAATTGTTAAAATACTCCCTTACTATGCTCCTACACACTAAAGTGAACAAATGATTGGAGCAAACAATGAAAACAGTAATTTTAATAGGCGCACTAGGTAAAATGGGTCAAGCGGCATTAACCGGTTTATCTAAGCATAAAGTAATTACAGCGGGTCGTTCGGGCGATGTGGATCATATTGTTGATATTACCAGCGAGCAATCAATTACTGAACTGTACGAAAAAGTAGGCCATTTTGATGCAGTAGTTAATACCGTAGGTTTATGTGAGTACGAAACGTTTGCAGATATGAGCGAAGCCCAGTGGATGAGCACTATTATGAGCAAAATGATGGGGCAAATTAACCTTGTACGCATTGGTCAAAAGTACATTGCCGATAGCGGTTCATTTACGCTAATTAGCGGTATTTTAAACGTTAAACCTATTCCGTTTGCTATTGCCGATGCAACAACCAGTGGTGCAATAGATACGTTTGTTAAATGTGTATCGCTTGAAATGCCACGTGGCACACGTATTAATGTGGTTAACCCTACCGTACTTGAAGAAGCATGGGACGTATACGGCGAGATGATGCCAGGTTTTCAGCCAGTACCAGGCAAGCTTGTAGGTAAAGCGTTTGAGCGTTCGGTTGATGGCTTTATTACTGGCGAAGTTATTTTTGTAGATGCATAACTACCCACCATAGTGGTGAGAGATGCTAGCAAACTAATAAGCGCTTTGTATTTACAGTAACTGCAAAGCGCTTTAAAACATATTTTAATAGGTGATGAGATGAAAAAATTAATACCCGTATTTGCTATATTATTGGCTGCAGGTTGCGCCAATGTAGCGCCAAGCTCGCAATATGCTAGCGAGCCAGGTGCCGACTCTAATAAAGAATGTAAAACTATACCGCGCCATAAGCACACAGTTCAGTGGTGTAAGCCACATTCTTCTAGATAGATAAACTAAACAACGTATCCGCTAAAGCCTAGCGCTTTAAAATACAGTTTCGGAATGCCAAATTTGCACTCGTTTAGCAGTTCGCTAAAGCGCATTCTATCAAGTGGGTAAAACTCATTTTCTAGATCGTGATCCATTTGTGTTTTACCTGTATCGGTTAAACCTAGCTGTGCACACGTTGTTAGCTGTGCTTCGCGTTCAAATGGTGTTTCAACTCGCATTAAGTCTGCAATGTATAAATGAGCGTCTTTTTTAAGACTGCCTTTAATTGCTTTTAATAACTGTTTTTTATCGCCATTATCTTGTTCAAAATGCATGACTAATAAACATAAAACGGCATCGGCTTTAACTGATAATTTATCAACAGAGCCATTATGAATAGTAACGCGGCTTGCTATGCCCTGCTCATCAAATTGCTGCTTTGCAATTGCTAGCATATCGGCTGATGTATCTTGCGCGGTAAATTGCCATGTTGGATTTAATGCAGCCAGTGCGAGCACTTCTTTACCTGTGCCTGCCCCAACTACCAAAATATGTGCATTGTCGCTTAGCGTTGCTTGTAGCTGTGCGTTAGTTAGTTGATGTAATAGCTCATAACCTGGGACTAAACGGGTTATGCGGCTATCGTATTGTGTTGCTTGTTCGCCTGTAAATGTTGGCATTTTTAAACTCCCTAATAGCTATATAACTTCAACTGTGGAATATCCACCTGGCTTTTTGGCTACATGTACTTGAGTCGCTACACGTTCGCTCATTTCTCTTACATGCGATATAACGCCTACTTTTCTACCTTGTGCTTGTAATGAATCAAGTGCGTCCATTGCAATGCTGAGGGTTTCGCTATCTAACGTACCAAACCCTTCGTCAATAAACAAAGAATTGATTTGCACTTTATTAGATGAAAGTGATGCTAAACCAAGTGCAAGCGCTAGCGATACTAAAAACGACTCACCGCCCGAGAGTGTATTAACAGAGCGTTGCTCGTCTGCCATATCACGGTCGATAATCGCAATGTCGAGTGTTTGCGCTATTGCCGTTAATTCGTAGCGTTTATTGAGCGTTTTTAAATGGCTATTCGCATAATGCAGTAATATTTTTAAGGTTTGTGTTTGCGCTAAATTACGCATGGTTTTACCTGTTGCATCGCCCAATACTTTATTAAGTAAGTGCCACTGTTCAACCAGCGTTTTAAGCTTAGTTAACTCAGCTTGCTTACCTTCAAGCGCTTTAGCGTTTTGAAAATGTTGCTCAATAGCGGTATTGGTTGCCAGTAATGAACTTTGCAGCTGCGTTTGTTGCTCGTTTAAGCTACTTAGTTGCGTACTTAAAGCCTCTGCGCTTTGTGTTGGTTTATCGCTACTGTTGTGTTTTTCAAGCGTAAGCTGCTGCTGTTTTAATGCGGCGTTTGCATCGGTTAGCGCTTGAGTTAACTGCTCGTGTTGATTTAAATGCGTTTTAATAACATCGCTACTAAGCGTTAGTAAAATTTTGACCTGTTCGTGCGTTGCATTGCTAAATTGCGCTTTAAAGTCGCTAAACCACTCGTTATAACGTGCCTCAAGCGTTGCTAGCTCTTGGCTGTTTTCAAGTAAGCGTTGCTCTGCGTTTTTAAGCGTTATAGCGTGCTCGTCTCGCTGCTTAATAGCATCGTCATGTGCTTTTTGGCTAGCTTGAACCAGCAATTGCTTTTGCTCTTGCTCACTTGTGAGCTTTGCTTGGTAGTCGTCTGCGCTTATTTGCTCGTTATTAAATAATGCTAAGCGCTCACTTTGCACAGTGCTTAATAGCGCTTTAGCTTTAATGAGCTCCTCATTAAGTGCTTTTAACGATTGCTCGTTGTTACTTATAAGCGGTGTGATCTGCTTTATTTGCTCATTAGCTGTGTCTTGACGTTTTTGGCTCTGCTCAAGTTGCGTTTGAGTTTGCTGGTACTGCGTAACTTGCTCATGCAGCTGGGCAAGTTCAAGCGTATTGGCTTGCAGTTGTTGCCAAAAATCACTGTTTTCAAATTGACTATTAAGCGTTGTACCCAGCTCGTTAATTTGCGCACTTAGTTCGCTATGCTTACTCGTTATTTGGTTTTGCTGATGTGTAAGCTCAAGCTGTTTATTACTCAATTGCTGCTGTACTTGCTGCTCTGCTTTGAGTGCTGCTTGTAGCTCATTTACTTTGGTTTGCAGTGTACGCTGGCGTTTTTGTTGCTCAAAGTATTGCGCTTTTTGCTCCGTTAACTGCTTATAAGTGACTTCAAGCTGGTCGGCCGTTAAGTCGTTAAGCTCGGTACGTGCGCCTTGCATGGTATTTTTAATATCAAGCTGTTTAGCTTTTGCTGTTTGTATTACTTGCTCAAGTTGTCCATGTTCAGCAGTTAATACAGCATGTTGAGTTTGATGCTTATGCAGCTCGCTTTGTGCATGATCAAATTGCTTTTTAGCGGTATTAAAAGCATTTTCAAAATCAGTAATTAAGTTATTTAATTGCTGATTTTGATTTACCGCATACGGGTGCTCAGTAGCACCGCATACCAAGCAAGGTTCATTAGGGCGAAGTTCAGTACGTAAATGCTCTACGTTTTCGCTGGCTCTTAAACGCGCTTGGTTAAGTGCGTACTCGCTGCCTTTTAGCGCTTGCTCACTGGTTATTAAATTTTGGTTAAGTAAAGCGTGAGCTTGCTGGCTTTCATTTAGCTGCTGGTTGAGCACTTGTTGGCGTTGCGTGCTTTGTTTTAGCTCTGCGTTAAATTGCCCATAACGCTCGCGTTGCTCTTTTAAGTAATCAATACTCTTTAGCTGTACGTCGCAGTGCTCTGCATTAAATGCATTGAGCTGATTATTTAATACCTGTAATGCCGATTGCTCATTATTAACTAACGCCTCGCACTGCTGCACTTTATTATTTTGTGTATTTAAAAGATCGCTCTGATTTGCAAACTCGTTATTAAGAGTTTGGCTTTGTGCAAGGTTTGCAGTTAATTGCTGTTGTGCATTTAAGTAGGTATTAAAGCTTTGCTGATAGTAGCTCCAATCTTTTGCTAAAACATGCAGCTGTTCATGCTCATTAAGCCATTGCTGGCTTTTTGTAGAGTCGGTATTAGCAAGCTCTAACTCGTTACTGCTTTGCTTTAACTGCTGATTGAGTTCATCAAGTTGCGTTTGCTCTTTAGCTATTTGTGACTCAGTACCTTTTATACTTTGGCTTTGCAAAGCAATGTTGCTGTCGAGCTCGCGCGCTTTAGCAATAACGGGCGCTGCATTTTGTTTTTGCTCATTTGCGTTATTAAGCTGCTCGGTGTGTTTAGTAAGCGCGGTATTACACTCGTTAATTACCGCTAAATGATCAACACTTTTAAGCGTTGTAATTTGCTCATTTTGCGCTGTGTTTTGATCAGTTAACAAAGTAAAGCGACTGCGGTTATCTTTTATTTCAAGCGCTTGTTTAGCTTGTTTTGCTTGCTCGCTTTGCTCAGCGATACTTTCAAGCGCTGAGCTTGCGTGTTGCTGGGTTTGCTGCGCTTGGAGTAAGTTTTGCTCAAGCACTGCTGCTTGTTGATACCAGCTAAGTGCTTTTTCAGTTTTGGTCAGCTCTTTTTTAGCGTGTTCGGTTTGCGCTTTTAAATCGGCTAACTTGGTTTGTTGTAGCTCAAGTTCTTCTGGTGTTAATAGAGTATAGCTTTCAAGGCCTGCTTTAAGCGCTTCAAGCTTTGCTACTTGCTCTTTATGGCGTTCAAAAATACGCACGCCAATACGGCTAAACTTATCGGTGCCTGTTAAGCACTCTAAAAGTTGCGCTCGCTCATCGCCAGTGGCTTTTAAAAATGCAGCAAACTCGTGTTGCGCTAATAACACCGCACGCGAGAACTGCTCAAAGTTAAGCCCTATTTTGCTCTCAACTTCTTTTATTGTGTGGCTTTTATCAGCTATTAGGGTTTCGTCTGGCAGGGTTACTAAAGTGTGCTCTGCAACTTTAAGCTTGCCTGTTACTTTTTTATGGGTGCGTGAAATTGTATAGCGCGCACGATAAAGCTGTTTATCTTGCCCTAAAAAGTCAACCTCAGCGTAGCCTTCCCAGGTGCCTCTACGTAGTAAGTTTCGCGCATCATTTAGCTTAATGCTGTCGCCGTTAAACTCAATTAAATTACCTTTATCGCCACGTAGCCGTGCTGTTTTTGTATAAAGCGCTAAGCATATCGCATCTAAAAAGGTACTTTTACCTGCGCCGGTATCGCCTGTAATGGCAAATAAACCCGCGTCTTTTAATGGGGCTTTAGTAAAGTCTATTTCAGCGTCAACAATTGAGGCTAAGTTATGAATACGAACTGCGGTTATTTTCATAGTTGTTCTTGCTCCGTTAGCTCGTTTATCACGTCACTTAAAAGTGCTTTTAGCTCATCGGGTACGCTTTGCCCTGCCATGTCTTTATCGTTTGCAAATGCTTGTTCTAATAAATTAAGTGGGTTGAGCATTTCAACCTCGCTTAAATCTTCAAATACGGTGTTGTCGTCATTGTTAGCTAATTGCTCGCGTACGCGTTCAATACCACAAAATTTAATATGCTTACCTTCAAGCGCTTGTTCTATTTTCTCTCTGAAGGTGGTGTCAGTATCGCTCGATTTAAGCTTCACACGTAAATAAGGCGCTACTGTATTTTGTGATGTGTCGAGTGCTTTAATTTGCTCGCACAGTTCACTTAATGGCACGCACTCCCCTTTTGGTAAAACAATTACATCGGCAGAGCGTGGAATGTAAAGGGGGTTTACAGTTGTACTAATCTGTTGTTTTTCATCAGTAATAAACTCAACAACATTTATTTGGTGCGTGTAATTACGCTCTGCAAACGACATTGGAATGGGTGTGCCGCTGTAGCGAATAACATCGCTTTTAGCAACTTGTTGCGCTTTGTGTAAATGCCCAAGGGCAACATAGTTGGCATGTTTACCAAATACATTAGCTGAAATAGACTCTTCACCGCCTATTACTAAGTTACGCTCAGAATCACTTGATATATCTCCGCCTTTAGCGTGTAAATGCCCCATAACTATTAATGGTGAGTTTTGCTCATTTATATTAACAGCTTGCTCTAAGGCAAGTTCGTAAGCTTTTGCAACGCCTTGTGCATAGCTAGGGCCGCTTTCACTTTGGCTAAGTGAACTTACATCGCTTGCACGTAAAAATGGCATAGCAACGATTACAGCGCGTTTACCATTAGTATTTATGGTAATAACAGTTTCATCGGGTGTTGTAGCATCAAAGCGGCCTACTACGTGCGTATCAAACTGTGCTAGTAATGGTTTGGCTGCCAGAATACGATTTGCAGAGTCGTGGTTACCCGCAATAATTACCACGTGTAATAGTGGGCATGCTTTTTTGGCGTCTTTAATAAATTGATAAAGCTGATTTTCGGCGCTAGCACTTGGAGTCGCTGTATGATAAATGTCGCCAGCAACTAAAAGTAAATCTATTTGTTGTTCAACAAGAGTGGTTAATAACCAGGTAAAAAAGGCTTGGTGTTCAACACGGCGATCGTGTTCGTAAAATTGTTGGCCAAGGTGCCAATCTGAGGTGTGGAGGACTTTCATGTCGCGCTCTTAATAAAACCGTAAGAGCGCCAATATACCCAAGACATTTAAAGATGCAAGCCCAGAGCCTGCATTAGTGCTAGGTTAAACTATACCAACTAACAAAAACCACAGGTAATGCTAAAAGTGCCATCATTAAAGGGTATTTTAAGGTTTTAGTTTGCTTTGTTTGTAAAACTTTTAACGCATTAGTTTCGTTACAAGCTGCTACTTTATCAATGTAAAAATAACCAGAATCGAGATACTGTTTACAGTTGTTCTCATTTGCCGGGATAGCAATTAGTTCTTGTTGTTTTTTTAGGATATAAAAATCCATAAGCCCACCGCATTTCTTGCTAGTAATCGATATTAATTTGAGGATAAACGTGACGAGTTTATTTGCCTCAAATAAAAAGGTGGGCGATTTTAAATACAAATGGCACCAAAGATCAACCAATAAATTAACTATTTTTAATTTATGGTAGAAATAGTTAAAAATATTGATACTACGGCAATATTTACGCCAATAATAACCCATTTCTTATTACTTTTTTGCATAGATGGGAGTCGTTTTAGCGCATCCTGTTTGTTACATGCCGACACTATATTTACGTATTTGTAATTATTACTTTGGTAACTTTCAAGCAATTCTTCTTCAGCTGGAATAGCTTCGAGCTGCTGATCTTTTTTAACAATATAAAATTTCATAGCAGTCTCTCTTTTTTACTAATGTAATTTGAAGTTAATGTAAGTTAATAAACATACCTACACTGTAGTTTGTTGTAATGAATTAGGGATGAACCCTATAAATCGAGTTGTTTGTTCCTATTTTGATACTGAATGATTGTGTTTTTTGTAAACCCCCTTTACAGTTTTGCTCCCGTTTATTTTAGTCATAGTTTTATACATAATAAAAAGCTGTAAAACGTTAGTGAATACCACCTTATAAAAGCTGCACTTTGTCGTTAATTTATTGAACAATAGCCATTATTTTGTCAAAGTACGCCTACTAAAATCTATCAGGACTAACAATGAAAAAAACAGTTCTTACGCTGAGCGCTTTTGTATTGCCATTGGCAATGTCGAGTGCAGTTATGGCGTCTTCAGTTGAGCAAACAAAAGGTTCTTATGTTGATAAGTTTCGTCAACTTGACGAAGCTTTGCCAACACCAAATGTTTACCGTAGTGCGGCTGGCGAACCAGGTGAAAAATACTGGCAGCAACGTGTTAATTACGATATTGATGTAAAGCTAGATGAAAAAAAGCATCGTATTACCGGTAGCCAAAACATTGAATATAAAAATAACTCACCGCATACGCTTAAATATTTATGGTTACAGTTAGATCAAAATATTTTTAAAAGTGATTCAATTGCCGAAACAACAAAAACATTTAAAAGCACTTTAGAAAGCTTACCAGCTCAAAAACCAGCTAAATTAAGTTTAGGTGAGTTACGTCGTCAGCAATTTATGAGCGACAACGAACTTGGTTACACTATTAGTGGTGTTAAAGACGAAGACGGCAAAGAGCTGCGTGTAACTGTTGTTGATACTTTAATGCGCGTTGATTTAAACGAGCCATTAAAACCAGGTAAAGAAGTAGAATTTAGCATGAACTTCGCCTTCAACATTGTTGAAGAAGATGCTGTAGGTGCACGTTCTGGTTACGAGCATTTTGAAGAAGACGGCAACGACATATTCTTAATTGCTCAGTGGTTTCCTCGCTTAGCCGCTTATACCGATTATGAAGCATGGACAAACAAACCATTTTTGGGTTCTGGTGAATTTACGCTTGAGTTTGGTGATTACGATGTAGAAATTACCGTTCCTGCAGATCACATTGTATCGGCTACTGGTAAGCTTGATAACGCGAGCAAAGTACTTACAAGTACTCAGCGCAAACGTTTAAAAGAAGCTGAAAAATCTAAGCGCCCTGTATTTATTGTTAACGCAGAAGAAGCGCTAGAAAACGAAAAAGAAGGCACTGACAAAACTAAAACGTGGCACTTTAAAGCGCAAAACGTACGCGACTTTGCTTGGGCGTCTTCTCGTAAGTTTATGTGGGATGCAAAAGGCTATCAACAAGGTGGTGACGTTCAGCCTTTAGTTATGGCTATGTCGTTTTTCCCTAAAGAAGGTGGCGACTTATGGGAGAAGTACTCAACTGAAGCGGTAGTACACACAATGGAAGTGTACTCTAAGTATTCTTTTG
Organism: Pseudoalteromonas sp. Z9A5; assembly: GCF_011378875.1. Classification (NCBI taxonomy): domain Bacteria; kingdom Pseudomonadati; phylum Pseudomonadota; class Gammaproteobacteria; order Alteromonadales; family Pseudoalteromonadaceae; genus Pseudoalteromonas; species Pseudoalteromonas sp. Z9A5. The sequence goes on along the minus strand of NZ_WTLC01000029.1, from coordinate 36,563 downwards.
ATTATCCATACCCAACAGCTCAATCTGTTAATGGCCCTGTTGGCGGTATGGAATACCCAATGATTACCTTTAATGGTCCGCGCACTAAGCTACAAGATGATGGTACACGTACTTATTCTCAAGCTGAAAAACGCTTTTTACTTGGCGTAGTTATTCATGAAGTGGGTCATATTTATTTTCCAATGATTGTTAACTCAGATGAACGCCAATGGACGTGGATGGATGAAGGCTTAAATAGCTTTTTAGATGGCGTTGCTGGTCGTGAATGGGATCCTACTATTCCTTGGGGCGTTGAGCCTCGCGATATAGTGAGCTACATGAAGTCACAAAACCAAGTGCCAATTATGACTCAGTCAGACAGCGTACTACGTTTAGGCCCTAATGCTTATACTAAACCTGCTGCAGCACTTAATATTTTACGTGAAGTTATTTTAGGCCGTGATTTATTCGACTTTGCTTTTAAAGAGTATGCTCAGCGTTGGAAATACAAGCGCCCTACCCCAGCAGATTTTTTCCGTACTATGGAAGAAGCATCGGGTGTTGATTTAGATTGGTTTTGGCGTGGCTGGTTTTACACCACAGACCATGTAGATATCTCTGTAGATAAAGTGTATCAATTGCGCTTAGATACTAAAAACCCTGATATTGATTACAACCGTCTACGTGATATTGAAGCAGACAAGCCTACATCGTTATTTGTTGAGCGTAACCGCGCACAAGGCAAAAAAACATGGGTTGAGCAAAATCCTGATGTTACCGATTTTTATGACGAAAATGATCGCTTTACTGTAACCAATAAAGAACGTAACTCGTACAACAAGTTTTTAAAAGGGCTTGAGCCGTGGGAGCGCAAAACGCTTGAACGTGCTTTAGAAGAAGATAAAAACTATTATGTAATGGAATTCTCAAACCTTGGTGGTTTGGTAATGCCTATTTTGCTTGAGTTAACATATGAAGATGGCAGCAAAGAAGATCGTTACATTCCAGCTGAAATTTGGCGTCGTAATTACAAAAACGTTCAAAAGCTAATTATTACTGATAAAAACAAACCGCTTGTATCGGTTACTGTCGATTCAGGTTGGGAAACAGCTGACGTAGATGTTGAAAACAATAACTACCCACGCCGCATTATTCCTTCACGTATCGAAGTGTTTAAAAAGGAAAAGAGTAAAGCTAAAGTGAGTCGCGATATCATGCAAGATATTAAAACTGAGCTTAAAAGCGATGAGAAAGAAGACGAAAAGGATGACGGTGAGGAGCAGCAATAATGCGCTTTTTGCTTATTGTTGTTTGTTTTTTAGTTGCTGCGCCGAGCATGGCGCATCAGCTAAAATCGTCAGTTACAACGGTGCTTTTTAATAAACGTACGCACAACATTGAGTTAATGCATCGTTTTTATTTACACGATACCGAACATGCCGTAGGAACATTGTTTAAAGGCAAAATCGATATCATTAATAATAAAGACGATCAGCAACGCTTTGCTAAGTATGTTGAATCACATGTGGCATTACAAACGTTAAATGGTAAACCTTTACCGCTTAACTTTGTAGGAGCACAAGTTGATGGTAAGTTTTTTTGGGTTTACCAAGAAGCGCCGATCCCTAAAGATATTGAAGGGATTAGAATGAGTAATGGTGCACTGCGTGATTTGTGGCCGTCTCAAGTAAATATGGTTAATGTTGAGGGCAAAGGTAAAATTAAAACTTTAAACTTTGCTCAAGATGATACTTGGCTTGAAGCTCGCTTTGAGTAAAGTTAATAATTAGTTAACTAATACCTTCCTCATAATGCGCGTATATTAAATATACGCGCATTTTTTTTCTTCCATTTAAGTCATGTTCATAATTGATCTGTTATATGTAAATTTACGTAAATTTTAAGTGTTTAGTATTGTATATTTCCCTTGTTTTGCGCAATCTATAAATATGGACTAAACTTTTTATTTTTAGTTTATTATCAATAGATTGATGTGTTTATCGCATTATTAAAAATATAATTGGTGTCATTTATTCCCATTAGTTGGGTATAAGCAGTAGAGCATTTTATGTTTAAAGTATATTTAATTGATTACTATAAAATTCAAGGATTGATATGACCACTCAGATAGAAGCTATTTATGGTGTTATTTTTGATTTAGATGGGACCTTAGTATCTTCTGAATTAGATTTTTCACTAATAAAGGCACAAATTGGTTGCCCAAGTGAACAAGATTTACTTGATTACATTGCACAGCTTCCTTCCCCTTATATGCGCGAAGAGGCAATGAATATAGTTCATCAGCACGAGTTAGTTGATGCGCAGCATGCTCGTATTTTACCTGGCGTAAGCGAAGCGGTAGAAGCATTAAAAGCCAGAGGAATTCCTATGGCTATTGTCACTCGTAATTTTGATAAGGCAGCTGCAATTAAGCTGCAAAATAATCCACTGCCTATTAATACTGTTTTAACAAGAAGTGATGCACCGGCAAAACCAGATCCAAGTGCTTTAAATGCAATTGCCACACTTTGGAATATTAGTGTTGAAAATTTATTATATGTGGGCGATTACCTTTACGATATTCAAGCTGCACATAATGCAAATATGCGCGCGTGTTTATATGCTCCAGAAATAACGCCAACATATGCAGCTCAAGCCGATTACGTTTTACATGACTTTTTTGAATTAGTGGGATTAGTCGATAGTTATTCAGAAAAAATAGAGTTATGTTAAATAGCGTGCTATTTCATTTATTCTGAAATAAGTATGTAGTTATAAAAGTTTTTATTAATCAAGTTTTGCCCATTGCAGAGCTAGCCCTATACGTTTTGAGTTGGTAAAATACCGCAAAACGTAACGTATTCATTAGAGGCACAAAATGGGCAGAGCATTTGTAGTTCGTCAAAGTTCTATGATCAAAACGGCTAATGCAAAAACAAAAGTAAACTCAAGATATGGTAAAGAGATTTACGTTGCTGCAAAAAATGGCGAACCCGATCCAGAAGTAAATCAAACACTGCGCCGCCTAATCGAAAAAGCAAAAAAAGATCAAGTTCCCGCGCACGTTATCGAAAAAGCAATTGAGAAAGCAGCCGGTGGAGCAGGGGAAGATTACTCTGTTGCACGATACGAAGGTTATGGCCCTGGTAATTGTATGGTTATTGTTGATTGTTTAACCGACAATCCAAATCGTACTATTAAAGACGTACGTTTACCCTTTACTAAAACAGACTCAAAAATTGGCACACCTGGTTGTGTAGCACATATGTTTGATCATTATGCGGTACTTGGCTTTGCGGGCGATGACGACGAAGTTGTATTAGAAGCCTTAATGATGGCAGATGTTGATGTAAGCGATGTTGAAGCCGAGGACGGTAAAGTGTCGGTATTTGCACCACCAACAGAATACTTTAAAGCTAAAACAGCTCTTGAAGGCGCATTTGAAGGCATTAACTTTGAAGTAGACGAAATTACGTTTATTCCTCAAGTTAATATTGAAATTGAAGATGAAGACGTTATTGCTAATTTTGATAAGTTTATAAATATGCTTGAAGATTGTGACGATGTACAAAATATTTATCACAATGCGATTATAAAAAACTAAACCTAAGCTGTTAAAACTATAAAAAAGCGTGTTTTGTGTATGCAAAACGCGCTTTTTTGCGTTTGAATAAATGTTAAATATTCATGCTCGTTATGTTTATTTGAATATATATTTTAAAAATGTCATAAAAGTGCTGTTATTTTAATTTTAGGCGATAAAAAACCAGCTTAAAAGCTGGTTTAGTACTTAACTTGAACTTTAGTTACTTGGTTAAGCAGTTAAAGCGTATTCGTTTTTTGTGCTTTATATTTTATACGGTAACTATGTAGTAATGGCTCGGTGTAACCACTCGGTTGTGTTACGCCTTCTAAAACCAGTGCCGTAGCTGCTTGAAACGCAATGCTATTAGCAAGTGTTTTTTCGTTTGTTGCCATTGGAGTATAGGCATTGTCGTACTCGTTTTGGCCATCTACCACTTTTGCCATTTTAGCCATTGTTGATTTTATTTGTGCCTCAGTGCAAACGCCATGAAGCAGCCAATTAGCCATGTGCTGGCTCGAAATTCGCAGTGTTGCTCTATCTTCCATTAGCCCAATATGATTGATGTCAGGTACTTTTGAGCAGCCTACGCCTTGATCAATCCAACGAACAACATAACCCAAAATGCCTTGTGCGTTGTTTTCAAGCTCACTTTGAATATCTTCTTTTGAAAGCGTTTTAGCATCTGCTATTAACGGCGGTGTAAGCAGGTGATTAAGGCTAGCAATAGTACGTTTAGCTATACTTTGCTGCTCAGTAAATACATTTACATCGTGATAATGCATTGCATGAAGCGTAGCCGCAGTAGGGGAGGGCACCCATGCTGTATTAGCCCCCGATTTAGGATGTGCTAATTTTTGCTCCATCATTAATGCCATTTTATCTGGCATTGGCCACATACCTTTACCAATTTGTGCTTTATGGCTTAAGCCACAGGCAAGACCTATATCAACATTACGATCCTCATATGCTTGTATCCATGGTTGCTGTTTAATCTGTGCTTTTGGAAGCACAACGCCCGCTTGCATAGAGGTATGAATTTCGTCGCCTGTTCTATCCAAAAATCCGGTATTTATAAATACAACACGCTCTTTTGCTGCATAAATACAGGCTTTTAGGTTTACAGATGTACGGCGTTCTTCATCCATAATGCCCATTTTAAGCGTGTTTTTAGGCAGGCTTAGCGCTTCTTCTACATGGCTAAATAAAGTGTTAGTAAACGCAACTTCTTCAGGACCATGCATTTTGGGTTTTACTATATTAATACTTTGCGCGCTTGAGTTTTTTATACCTGTTTTTTTATTTAGGTCATGCAATGCCGCAGTTGCAGTAAACATGGCGTCCATAATACCTTCAAATACCGGTTTGCCGTGTAGGTCGGTAATCGCAGGGTTAGTCATTAAATGCCCAACGTTTCTTACAAACATCATGCTGCGACCTTTTAAAGTAACCGTTCCACCATCGAGCGCGGTGTATATTCGGTCATTTTGAAGTGTGCGCTCTATTGTTTTATCACCTTTTTTAAACGATTCAACTAAGTTACCTTGCATTAAACCAAGCCAGTTTTTATAAACTTGTACTTTATCTTCTGCGTCGACCGCTGCTACCGAATCTTCACAATCCATAATAGTTGTCAGTGCTGCTTCTAGTACTACATCTTTTAAACCGGCTTTATCTGCTTGACCAATAAGATGGTGATGATCAATGTGTAGCTCTATGTGTAAATCATTGTTTTTTAGTAGTACTACAGTGGGGTTTTGCGCTTCACCTTGATAACCAATAAGTTGCGATGGGTTAGCTAATGTAGTTTGAGAGCTATCTCGTAAAGTGATTGATAGTGCGCCATCAACTACTGAGTAGTTAGTACTTTCTATATGCGACCCATTTTTAAGTGGCAGTGCTTTATCTAAAAACTGGCGAGAGTAAGCCATTACTTTAAAGCCACGCACTGGATTGTAGGTATTGCCTTTTTCTGCACCATCATCTTCGCTTAGTACATCGGTACCGTATAAGGCATCGTATAACGAACCCCAACGCGCGTTAGCGGCATTAAGTGCAAAGCGTGCGTTGCTTACAGGCACAACCAACTGAGGACCTGCTGTAAGAGCTACTTCGGGCTCTACATTTTGGGTTTCAATCTCAAAGTTGGCAGGCTCTTTTACTATGTAGCCAATATCTTGCAAAAAGGCATGGTACTTAACGCTATCCCACGTTTTATTCGCTAAATGATAGTTATCTATTTGTTGTTGTAGTAACTCGCGCTTTTCAAGGAGCTCATTGTTTATAGGGGTAAGTGTTTGCACAATGCTGGCAAAGCTTTGCCAAAACTGCTGCTCATTTAAATGGGTGCCAGGTAATAATTGGTTTTTAACAAAGTCAGCGAGTTGTGTGTCTACGCTTAAACCTGAGTGTGTGAGAGTGTGGGTCATAATTGCCTTCCTTAAACGGTCGCTGTGTTGTTGTGCGCTTGTGCGTTAAGTCAACAATAACTCAAAAAGGCAATGTTGAGTGCTTTTTAGCCATTCACAAAATGTATAGCCACAATAACAACTATAAATTTACTAAATCTAGAAAAGGAGCCTAATGTTGAATTAAGCGCTACGGAGCACACACTCCTAGCCACTCTCACAACATTAAAATAATTTACACACTCGTTCGAAGGATTTTATTATGACAACATATCAACGCGAAACAGACACACTTTCTACTCTTTGCCAATCACAAGGCAGCGCATGGAAAGCCATTAACCCTGAATACGCAAGCCGTATGCGTTTACAAAACCGTTTTCGAACTGGGATTGATATTGCGCAATACACAGCAGATGTAATGCGTGAAGATATGGCTGCATACGACGCCGATACAAGCCTATACACACAGTCTTTAGGGTGTTGGCACGGTTTTACTGCACAGCAGATGATGATGGCTATTAAGCGCCATCAAAAAACAACTAAACGCAGCTATGTATACTTAAGTGGTTGGATGGTTGCAGCGCTTCGCTCTGCATTTGGTCCACTACCTGATCAAAGCATGCACGAAAAAACATCGGTACCTGCGCTAATTGAAGAAATTTACACATTTTTAAAGCAAGCCGATGCACGTGAATTAGACCACTTGTTTAACGATCTAGATGCGGCAAAAGCAAGTGGCGGTGATGTTAAAGCTGTTATTGATAAAATAGATAACTTTGAAACCCATGTTGTGCCAATCATTGCTGATATTGATGCCGGTTTTGGTAACGAAGAAGCAACTTACTTACTGGCTAAAAAAATGATTGAAGCCGGTGCATGTGCAATTCAAATAGAAAACCAAGTATCTGACGCTAAACAATGTGGTCACCAAGCAGGTAAAGTTACTGTGCCGCATGAGGATTTTTTAGCAAAAATTAACGCAGTACGTTACGCCTTTTTAGAACTCGGTATTGATAACGGTATTATTGTGGCGCGTACTGATTCATTAGGTGCCAGCCTTACTCAAAAAGTACCGGTGTCGCAAACACCAGGTGACTTAGCAAGCCAGTACAATGCATTTTTAGAAACCACACCAATTAACGGTGTTGATGATTTAAATGAAGGCGACACAGCAATGAAAATTAATGGTCAGCTATGTAAACCAACTCGCCTAGATAACGGCTTATTTCAGTTCCGCGAGGGCACAGAAAAAGACCGCGTAGTACTAGATTGTATTACGAGCTTGCAGTCGGGCGCCGATTTACTGTGGATTGAAACAGAAAAACCGCATGTTAAACAAATAGCAGAGCTGGTAAATCGGGTTAAAGAGCACGTACCAAATGCAAAACTGGTATACAACAACTCACCTTCGTTTAACTGGACGCTTAAGTTTCGTGAGCAAGTTTACCAAGAATGGGCTGATGAAGGTCGTGATCTTAGCGCTTACCCAAGTATTACTGATAATAAAGGGCTTATGGCACCAGAAATGGATGCAACAGAGCTTGCGCAAGCAGCCGATTTATTAGTGCAAAACTTCCAGCGTGATGGTGCACGTGAAGCCGGTATTTTCCATCACTTAATAACCTTACCTACATATCATACAGCAGCATTAAGCACTGATATTTTATCTGAGGGTTACTTTGGCGATATGGGAATGCTGGCTTATGTACGCGATGTACAGCGCCAAGAGATCCGTCGTGAACAAGCATCGGTTAAACACCAAGATTTAGCGGGATCTAATATGGGCGATACGCACAAAGAGTACTTTTCTGGTGATAACGCGCTAAAAGCCGGTGGTGAAGATAACACCATGAATCAATTTTAACTTCCTAACTAGATAGTGTTACTCAAGGGCCTTTAGGCCCTTTTTTATTGTTTTAATCATTATGAGATCAGATTTTAACTAACATGACTTTTTTTGGATCACGATTTAACTAACGTAGGCAATTTTTAGATCAGAGTTTAACTAACCTTACTGTAAACCCCGTTTTCGGCTTATATAGGAAGTAAAATAGTGCTAAATAGCTTAAAAAATATCGATAAGTTACTGATTTTTAGTTTATGGCGTTAAAATACTAAATTTATAAACCGATTTTTTACTAACTTAGCTACGTCACAAAACAACATTTTACTAACTGAGAGGCTATAAACAGTAGCTCAAACCGATTTTTTACCAACTCAAAGTTGTTAAAACGCTATAAACCGAAATTTTACCAACTCAACTACATGTTGAATCTTGTATTTGAGGTTATACTTATTTAAATTAATTAATATGATAAAACTGTAAACCCCCTTTACAGTTTTATGACCATAAAAAAGCCACTTAAAATAAAGTGGCTTTCCTGTTTTTACTATTTAATTAAAGAATAAAAAATGTAATTTTAATTATTTAGTGTGTTTATCAAACCACCATTGAATATAGGCAACTTTGGTCATTAAGTTTGATGGGCGGGTTGTAATACCATGCGATGCATTAGGAATACGCACCATTGCAGTATCAACACCTTGTAGTTTTAATGCTTGATAAAACTGCTCAGTTTCTGAAATTGGTGTACGGTAGTCAGATTCTCCAGTGAGCAACATAGTAGGGGTTTTAACGTTACCAACATAGCTAATAGGTGAGCGCTTCATGTAATGCTCAATGTGATCCCATGGTTTTCCTGGAAACCAGTAATCAGCAAAAAACGGGTAAAAATCGGCAGTTAGTACAAAGCTGATCCAATTAATAACAGGCTTAGCAACTACAGCTGCAGCAAAGCGATCGGTATGACCTACAATCCAAGCTGTTAATACACCGCCGCCAGAGCCACCGGTTACAAATAATTTAGACTCATCAATAAAACCTTTCGCTATTAGCGCATCAACGCCTGTCATTAAGTCATCAAAATCGTTACTTGGGTAATTGTGATGAATAGTTTGTGCAAACTCTTTACCGTATGAATCGCTGCCACGTGGATTCATGTATAAAACGACATTTCCTTTGGCTGCAAACAGTTGAATTTCGGCGCTAAAGTGTGGACCGTAATTAGCTACTGGACCACCATGTATTTCTAGTATTAGCGGGTATTTTTTACTGCTATCAAATTTTGGCGGGTAGGCAATCCAACCTTGAATAGGTAGCTCATCATGGCTTGATTTAATCCATATTTCTTCCACTTTGGCGAGTTGCTTACTACCTAGTGCATCTTTATTAAGCGTAGTTAAGCGCTGTGCTTTACCGCGTTTAATAGTTGCTATATCTGCAGGGCGCTGAGTATCGGCAAGGGTAAAGGCTACTTCGCCATCTTCGCTTACATCAAAGTCGCCACCAGAATAAGGACGACCAAATGCAACACTGCCAATTTGCTCCGTTATTATTTTATGTTTACCACTGCGTGGTTGATACGCAAGGGCGGTTTGCCCTTTATCTGCATAGCTAAAGTACACGCCTTTTGAGTTTGCACTCCATTTTATTTGTCCTACGCTACGGTCAAAATTAGGCGTTAAACTTGTTGTGTTACCTGTTTTTAAATCACGAATATAAAGCTGAGTGTTTTCGTAGTTAGTGTGTTTATCATCGTAACCTGTGTACGCTAAGTAGCGACCATCGGGAGATACTTTAGGTTGTTCGTCAGGTCCGTTTCGGTCTGTAACTTTAGTTATATTTTGTGTGGCTAACTCGAGCTGATAGATTTCACTGTTTGTGGGTTTTAGCTGGTTGTTTATGTGCCTGTTTGCAGAAAAATAAAGCGATTTACCATCGTTGCTAAAACTTACATCGCCTGCGTTATCAAATTCATCATTAGTTAGTTGTGTGGCATTACCACCATTAGCATCAATCGAAAATAATTGGCTAAAGCCCTTTTGTGTGTAACCGCCACCATCTGAACGGTAGTAAACATCATCAATAAATTTAGCAGGCTCTGCCCATGTGGCACCTTTTGGTTTACCCGGTAAGCTCACTGGCGCTGAAGTAGCGCTTGGAACAAACATGCTAAATATTAATTGGTTAGAATCAGGGCTCCATGTAATCGCTCGTGGGCTAGCGGTTAAGTTACTAATTTTTGCCATAGCACCTGTTTTAAGCCATTTTATATATATTTGGCTGCTACCATCGCGAGTTGATATAAACGCAAGGCGTTGACCATCAGGAGAGAGTACTGGCGAATAATCCATATGCACGCCAGAGGTTAGCGGCTGCATTTGTTTAGTTTTGTAATCAACAGACCAAATGTTACCTACTTTGCGATCTGTTTTTATATCCATACGATTACGCACAAAGTAAACGGTTTTACCGTCTTCGGTTATATCTATCTGATTCGCATATTCTAAATTAAACACATCTTGCAGCTGTAGAGTATTTGTTTCAGCGTAGGCTAAATTGCTACAACCTAAAACGAGGCTAAGTGTTAAAAGCTTTTTCATTTTTATCCCTGTTGTTATTTTTTAATTTGCTAAGTAGTTATATGTTAGGGATTATTAAATTAACAGTAGGATGCGATGAAGCTCTTATTTAACTCTATGAGTTAAAGCTGTAAAGGGGGTTTACAGCTTATATTAAGGATTGTGATAAAAGCCTAATTTACTGATTCACAAAGTGCTTTTATATCTTTTATAAGCGCTATGCCATCGGCGTTGTCGCCATGTACACATAAGCTATGTGCGTTGAGTGTTAGTTTTTTTCCTGTTTGCGTTGTCACGCTACCATCAGATAAAAGCTGAGTAACTTGCTCTAGTAATGCCGCTTTGTTATGAACGCTGCCCTCAATTTTTCGTGAAACTAAATGCCCGTCGTCGGTGTACTGTCTGTCGGCAAATGCCTCGAGTATTAGCTCAACTCCTGAATCTTTAGCTATTTTAATGTGCTTATTGGCATTTTTAGTCGCTAAAACCATTAGTTTTAAATCTGTTGGGTAGCTGGCAATTGCATTTATAACGGTTTGTAATATTTGCTCATCAGCCATCATGTCGTTATAAAGTGCGCCGTGCGGTTTAACATAGCTAAGTGTTAAACCTTGCACTTTTGCCATCCCTTCAATAGCGGCTATTTGATAATGCAGGCAATTTGTAAGCTCTTTTTCGCTAAGTACCATTGAGCGCCTACCAAAGCCCTGCTTATCTGGATAACTTGGATGAGCGCCAATTTGTACGTTATGCTGCTTGGCAAGTACAAGAGTGTTTGCCATTACGTCGGCATCACCTGCATGGAACCCACACGCAATATTAGCCATATCAATATGTGGCATTACGTCATCGTCTAGCCCCATTTTCCACGCGCCAAAGCTTTCGCCTAAATCACAATTGAGTTTCATATTAGTGCGCCTTTTGCGGTTTTATTGTGACAGGTAATACGCCGTTAGCCGGTGCTTCTCCTAGTAACACTTTTGCAAGTGCGGTAAAAGCAGGACCAGATACAATATCATTTTTATCTACATCAATATTATATGCATACGATGCAAGTACAGCATTTGCATAATCGCCAAATTTAGCAATGTCGTAAGGGGCTCTTAGGCTTATAAAAACAGTGCTTTTGTTTTCCTCTTTTGCCACTTTTAATAATGACTCAAGTGCTTTTGGCTGCTCTGCATTATTAAGCGCAAAATTAGGATCGTCTTTTAAATCATCCATACCGCCAATTTCTACTGCACTTTGATTCGGCGTTGCATTGCCGGCTATAACTACATCAGCAGCGTGTATTTGTGCTTTTGCGAGTTCAGGGTTAAACCCTTGTAGGCTGCTACAGGTATAGTTTAGTTTTTGCTGGCTGATAGCTTCAATCGCTTGCTGCATTGCCATACATTTACGCGTGTCGGGCATAATAATATGAACATTACTTCCTGCTTTTAAATTGAGCGGCAAAGTACTGTTATTATTTTTAACTTGCGTTATTGCCTCTACAGCAAGCTGCGCTTCTATTTCACGATGTGCTGCACTGCCAATTGTTTGCTTAGCATTTATGAGCGCGGTAATAGGGTCAAAATTAGTGCTTAATCTAAATTTATTTTTAAGTGTAATTATACGCTGTGCAGATTGTGCTATTTCTTGCTCATCAAGTTGGCTTGATTTAACCGCTGCAACAAGCTCTTTAATAAGGGCATCGAGCTTGTTTAAATCATCCGGTGTTCTTATTTCAAAGGGCATTAGGGCAATGTCAGCCCCAGCCGCAAACGTATTTATTACCGCTTGAGTTGGTGTGAAAAAGTTACTAATGCCAGCCATATCAAGTGCATCGGTTACTACAACACCTTGGTAATTAAGCTCACCACGTAAAATGTCAGTAATGATTGCGCGCGACATTGTTGCCGGTTTTATCATAGTTTTGCCATTAACACTTACAAACGTTGTGCTATCGAGCGCGGGATATTGAATATGCGCCGTCATTATCATGCCTGGATTTTGCTTGGCGATAATATGTTTAAACGGTGCTAAATCTTGCTCGTAAATAACCTCTTTTGCATGGTTTACTTTAGGCAAACCTGTATGGCTATCTACGTTTGTATCGCCGTGGCCTGGAAAGTGCTTTAACGAGGTAATAACGCCGTTGTTCTCAAATCCTGCAACCTGTGCGGCGCCTAATTTACTCACTAATGCTGGGTTTTCACCAAACGAACGTACGTTAATAACAGGGTTGTCGGGGTTCATGTTTACATCAACCGTGGGTGCGTAGTTTACATTGATACCCAGCGAATTTAGCTCTTTAGCTATAACAGTTGCTGTTTTTGTCGCAAAGCTTGTTCCGTGTTTTTTGTATGTTGCGCCAATCGACATATTACCGGTAAATGAGGTAGCAACATCGCGGGGTAAACGTGCTACACGTCCGCCTTCTTGATCTATAGATATAAATAGCGGCAGCTTACTACTGGACTTACTTGCAGCTGTTTGCAATTGGCTATTAAGCGTAATGGTTTGTTCTATCGATTGGGTGTTTTCAGAAAATAAAATAACCCCACCAATATCGTATTTTGCAATAGCGACGGCAAGCTCATTAGGTAACTCGGTCATTGGAGTTCGGCATTTATTACTTACTCCTTGCTGGCAAAAGTAGCGAAAGTCGAGTATTAGCTTTTGTCCAAGTTGTTGTTCAAGAGAAAGCACGGGTTTAGCAAACGAGGATTGTAATGGCATTAAGCACCCAGATAAAAAAACGATAGACGATACAATACACTTATTTAGCAAAACACACTCCAAGGCTAAAAAGTAGATAAGTGTATGCAGCTTATCTACTTTTTGGTGTAACTGCAAAGCCATACGCCAAGTGTTTTTACAAGCTTAATAGGTGCTTAAGGTGTGTATTTATTAGTAGCTTATTTGTATGTGGGGGAGCATATTTGGCGAGCTGGTATTTAGCTTAGCATTAATATTATAAACGTGTTTAAGGCGCTTTGTTGTTAGTACGTCCTTTGGTGAGCCTGCTGCTTCAATAACTCCGTTATTGATCATATAAATTCTATCTGCAAAACTCGCCGCTAATGACAGGTCGTGTATAACGGCTATAACACCAGCCCCTTGCAGTGCAATACTTTTAGCTTGAGCCATTACATCGTACTGATGAAAAATATCTAAGCTTGATGTTGGCTCGTCTATTAATAAATAAGCTGGTTTGTTTGCTTTTAAACAAGGTTGAATTTGGCAAAGTACGCGGGCTAATTGCACGCGTTGCTTTTCTCCCCCAGATAACTGCGTAAAAGTATGATTTTTTAAATGAGTAATGCCTAGCGCTTGCATTGTTTGGTTTGAAAATGCCTTTAAAGCGTGTTGGCTAAACTGTGTTTGGTGTGCAAAATGTGCCATATCAACAACTTCATTTACGGTAAAAGGGAAGTCGAGTTCATAACTTTGAGTGAGCACTGCGCGGCACATAGCTAAGCTTTCTACAGAATATGTATGCAGCGGTTGATCGTTAAGTGTAATGCTACCTTGTGCTAATTTTATATCGCCGCATAGTGCCTTTAATAATGACGATTTACCCGCGCCATTTGGCCCAATAATAACGACAACTTCTTTTGGTTTTACATAAAAATCTACATTACTTAATAAGCATTTAGAGCCAACGCTTGCTGATATATTGTTAGCGCACAACATTAGTGGCTCCTTTGTTTGTAGGTTTTTAATAGCATAAGTAAAAAGAATGGACCGCCAATTGCGCTAGTAATTAAACCAATAGGAAGTTCTGCTGGAAGCATTACTGTGCGCGCGAATAAATCGGCAAGGCTAAGCAGTAATGCACCGCCTAAAATACTTGCTGGCATTAAATACCGATGATCGGGTCCTAATATTAATCTCACTATGTGCGGCACAATAAAGCCAACAAACCCAATTATGCCTGTTATTGAAACAGCCGCTCCAGTGCACAAAGCTGTGCAGATAAAAACTTGTTTTTTAAGGCGCGTAACGTTTATGCCTAAATGCTTGGCCTGCATTTCGCCTAATAAATATAAGTTAAGTGGTTTAGCGAGGCGTATTAATAGTGCAATGCTAATTATAATTGCACAAAGCGAGGGGATCATAATTGCAAAATGATTACCAGCAAGTGATCCCATACTCCAAAATGTTAGATCGCGAAGTTGTTGCTCGTTACTAATTAAAGTTAGCCCACCAATAAATGATCCAACAATTGCATTTACGGCTATTCCTGCAAGTAATAAGCTAATAATGGTAAATTGCCCACTGTGAGCGCTTAATCTATAAATAAATGCGCATACGGCAATGCATCCAAAAAACGCACCAACAGGTACAGCGTAAACGCCAAGTGTATTACTAAAGTCAGCAAATAAAGTGGTGCCTAATACAATGGTTGCTACCGCGCCGAGTGCCGCGCCGCTCGATACACCAATTAATCCAGGATCGGCTAATGGGTTTCTAAAAATAGCTTGCATAGCCGCGCCACAGGCAGCTAATCCGGCTCCTACTACCATTGCTAATATAATGCGAGGTAAACGGATTTGCCAAATAATTGCATTTTTTAAACTGTCGCTTTCAAGGTTATTAACAATAGCGATAATTTCGCTAAAACTTAAGTTAACGCCTCCTTTGCTAAGTGCTATAAAAAACATTAAAACACAGGCTAAAAATAAACACGGAATAGCCATTTTTCGCTGTTTATTTTGAGTTAGTACAGTGCTACCTAGTGCCAACATATTATTTACTCACTTAGCTCTGGCGTAGTTTCAGATGTTTTAGCAAACCTGAATTTATAACCTGCAGGCAATTTAGCCTTTGGATGCAATACGCTTGCAAGCTCTACTACTGCTTGTGGGGTACGTGGTCCCATTCCTAGCAAGTAGCTCCCATCAAAGCTATAAACTTGCTTATTTTTAGCCGCATTAGAAAATTTAAAATGATCTAACTTAGTAATGTTGGTCAGCGGATCATCACCATGGCGGCCCATAGTAATAATAACATCGGGATTAAATGCTAATGCTGCTTCGGTTGAAAGTGGTTTCCAGTTATCTAACTGCTTGGCGACTATATTAATACCGCCAGCGGCGTTAATTAATTCATTTGCAGAAGTATGTGCACCGGCAACAATGGGTTGTCCGCTGCGTACACTTAAAATAAATAATACACGAGGCTTATAATCTGATTGCGATAAAACATAGTGCAGTGCGTCTCTATCGGCTTTTAAGCTATTTGCTAAGGCTTGACCTTTAGCAGGTACATTTAGTAATTCTGCAACATGGTTTATTTTATTTTCGATACCTAAAAAATTATCTTCGTCTGAAAGAATAACCATATTAACGCCCGTACTTTGCAGTTGCGTAACTACTTTTTTAGGGCCTGTATCGGCTTCTCCTAAAACAAGATCTGGGGTTAAAGAAAGTATGCCCTCGGTACTTATTTTTCGTACGTAACCTATTTGTGGTTTTTGTTTTGCGGCGACGGGAAATACACTTGTACTATCTACACCTACAATTCTGCTTTGTTCGTCAAGCGCATAGATTATTTCGGTTATTGATCCCCCTGATACAACGATCCTTTGTGGGTTTGGCTCAGCAGCTTTTGCTAAACCTGTTGTTAACAAGCTTATGACGACTAAATATACAAATAGGGGTTTCATAACAAATCCGATGTTGGTACTATAAGTTAATGCAAATACTAACAGTTATCATTTATATTTAATAGTTATGAAGTTTATTATTTTTGTTTTTTGCTCCGCACTTATTCACTTTATTGGTTTATTTATACAAACCGAAACGGATACACCTATTACATTTTTAGAAGGTCAAAAAGCCGATAGGGTATCTATAAATTTGATTAATTCGCAACCAGTTATAAGCCAAAGTCCAGCTCCAAAGGCAAGTGTGCAACCTGTATCAGCAGTTAAACCTACGCTAAACACTGAATTTTCGGGAGAAAAGCAGCACGTAAGTAAAGTAGTGAAGCCAGATGATAAACCCGTAACTAAGCCTGTTATTAAAAAAGAACTTTCTAAAGTAAAACCGCAATTAAAGCCGATGGTTAATCAGGAAGTAGTACTTAAAAATGAGCTTGTAGTAAATAACTCAGCACAAAGTGAAAAACCGCCAGAACCTAAAATACCAGATACCAAAGCTGACTCGGTTAAAGCTCCTGCACCAATGTCCTCTGCTGCTAAATTAAGTGAGCAAAACTCTGCAACGAGTCAGTTAGTAAAAATAGCCACATTACCTTTATTTAAAGCGCCAAAACCGGCTTTATCTTACCCATTACGCGCAAAAAAAAGAGGTTACGAAGGTATTGCTATGCTGCAAATAGAGCTCAATAAAAATGGCGAAATTGCCAAGCTTACACTGTTAAAAAGCAGCGGTTTTGCTGAGCTTGATAAAGCTGCACTCAATAATGTAGCGCAATGGCAGTTTTATCCAGTGTTAAAAAACAACCATCCAATAAAAGCATTGTTTAGCGTACCAATTAAGTTTTCGTTAAACGCATAATTAAGAGTATTCAAATGGAATCTGTATTTAATGCCATTGGCGTAATGGCTTGGCCATTATTGTGTTTATCAATAATTGCATTGGCTATTGTACTAGAGCGCAGTTACGTACTTGTATTTGCTAAGTGGCAGTTACAACAGCACAAGGCAGGGAGTAGCCAATTTGCAAGCGCACTTAAAAGCAGGCAACAACAACCCAGTGAGCAGCGCTTACAGTGGTGCCAATTATATTTGCAAGATTGTGTAGTTAATTGGCGTAAGCGATTAAATATGCTTAGTTTACTCGCCTCTTTAAGCCCATTAATGGGATTGTTAGGAACCGTATGGGGGTTGGTGGTGATGTTTAAAAATATTGCACAAACAAATCAAGCCGTTACTCCTGCATTATTAGCAGATGGATTGTGGGAAGCTATGTATTCAACTATGGCCGGGTTGGTTATCGCTATTCCGTGTTTATTAGCCAGTGGATTATTAAACGGTTTACTTGATGGGCTGCAAAATGAATTTACGCGAATTATTAATCACTTAAATTATAAATTTACATTTAACGAACTTCCTCATGCTTGAGCTACCAACAACCAATTCAAAAACAGTTTTATTACCCGATTTAACTGCTTTATTAGATGTACTGTTTATTTTATTGGTGTTTCTATTGCTCACCGCAGCAGTAAAATTAAATATGCTTGATGTCACGTTGCCTGACACCGGCAAAAACACGAGCACACCGGTCCAACAGGCTGATGTACAGGTATTAAGTGTACGTATACATAATGGCAAAGCACAATATGGACTCGAACAACAATTATATGACTCGCTAAGTAGCGCCATAGCAGGATTAAAAGTAGTAAAGCAAGATATTCCTCTTTATTTAGCGGTTGATGAGCAAGTACCAAGTGGAGATCTTGTTGCATTGTTAGCGGCACTTTCAGCAGAAAAATATCAAATTGCAAATATTTTAGTTAAAAGCGAGTGATAATTATTATCATTTAAGTGTTATTTTGTTATAGTGCATCCGCTTTAGGTTACTAGGGGCTACGGCTAAAGCGTTATGTAACTAAACACTGGCCAAGTGCGGTGTTTAAACTAAATAAAACTATAAATGGAGTTAATTATGCGCCTTTCAAAACTGGCTTTATGTATTGCCAGCGTTTCAATGCCTCTTATGGCTGCTGAGCCTGAAATAACAAACAGTTCAGACACACAAACCCCAGTAACAGCATTAGATGCCGTAACAGTAACAGCTACGCGTACCGAAAAATCAGCTTTAAATTCAGCCCAAGCAGTTAACGTTATTACCGAACAACAAATAGAGCGAGTACTTGCCAGTACTTTATTTGACAGCCTAACTAATGTTCCTAATGTTACATCAACGGGTGGACCTAGAAGTGGGGGTCAAAAATTTAGCGTACGAGGCTTTAGTGATGCTGAAGATGTATTAATAAGTGTAGACGGCGCTATTCAAACTTTTGAAAAGTATAGAATGGGTAGCTTTTTTTCAGACCCTGAACTTTATCGCTCTGTGAGCATAAAGCGCGGACCAAGTACGGTGTTACATGGCGGTGGCGCACTTGGTGGCGTGGTAGAAATGGAGCTTAAAGATGCGAGCGACTTTTTAGCCCCTAACGAAAAAGCGGGCGCCAAGGTTAAGCTTGGGCACCATGGTAATAATAATGAAAATAACGGTACAGTTTACGCCTATGCCAGACCAACTGAGTCACTTGATTTAGTTGCCGCTTATGTAAAAAGAAGCAGTGACGATTTTGAATTATCAAATGGTGAAACACTTGATAACTCTGGTATTGAAGCCGAATCGTTATTACTTAAAGGTGAATATTACTTAAATGAAGACTCCCTTATAGGGATTTCTTATACAAAAAGTGAAGACAGCCAACGAACTGAGTTTAACACTACCGATCCTGGTGCGTGGGGAACCGTTTATAGAACCATAGAGCAATCAGTTACTAATTTAAGTTACGAGCTTAACCCTGCAAATAACCCTTATGTAAATCTAAATGCGCGTTTTGGTTATAGCCAAAGCCATGTTACTGAGAGCGATGGGTCGGGTACGTTAAAAGATTTTATTGGCATAGCCTCTAATTACGAATACAACATAGCTACATTAGATATAGCAAACACTTCGGTACTTAATAAACATACTTTAACGTATGGGGTTCAATATTCAGATAAAGAACGTGTTGGCTCAAAGCTAAGTTACCCTTGCCTTAATTTAGACTTTCAAACATATGAGTGTATTGAATACGCAAACGATGCTGTACAAGATGAAATAACGTCTCAACCAGGCGGCACGCAAAAGCGCTTAGGTGTTTACATTCAAGATGAATTTACATGGCAAGCACTTACACTAACGGGTGGGCTACGTTTTGAAAAATACAAGACAACAGCAACCTCAAACTTTAATGCGTTATTTAGCGAGTTAGATACCGAAACAGAGCACTCTCAAGTTGTACCCGCTATTACAGCTAATTATCAATTAAATAAACAATTCGCTATTTTTGCAAGTTATCAAGAAGGGTTTAGAGCACCATTAATAGATGAATTGTACGACCAATACAGTGGTCGCGATCCGGCTTTAGACCTGCAAGTAGAAAAAAGCAGTAATAAAGAAGTTGGCGTAAGTTATCAAACGCTCAATGTGTTTACTAATAGAGATGCGCTAACAGCTCGTTTTATTTACTTTGATATAGATGTGGATGATGAAATTCAATCAGACACAAGCAACACAACTAACCCTTCACCGTCTCCACGTTATAGCAATATTGGCGACAATCAGCGCGATGGTATTGAGTTTGAGGTTAATTATGCTCACACCATTGGTTATGCCAACCTCTCTTACAGCACTATTTCAGGAGAGGACGAAAATAATGAATCTTTGTGGTATTTACCTGCTGATAAATTAGCGCTTGATGCTGATTTAAACTTTTTTGACGATACCGTTAAAACAGGCCTTAGTATTCAAAATATTGATAAGCGTACTGTGTTTGTTAGTGGTAACGAGGAGCAACAAAAAGGTTATACATTAATAGGAATGAATGCTAGTTGGGATATAAACAAGAGCTGGAACGCACGGGTCGCTATTGATAATTTATTTGATAAAGAATACCAGGTAATAGCAGGCACCGGCGGTGGAATTGGTGATTACGGTGTAGGTCGTAATATTAAAACCCAAGTTAGCTTTAGATTTTAAATTGCTGCTGCAGCATTTGGTGTGTTGCAGCTTTTTTAGGAGCATATAATGAACACGTTACTCAATCAATACCAAGCCTTAAAAGTAGAACAACCGACTATTAAAGCGGTTGATGCCGCTTTAAAACTAGCTACTTCCGAAGCACAATTAGTTGCTGCACAAGTAGGCATTAGCGCAATTAAACTCGATATAAACCATATCGAAAGCATACTTAAAGGTTTAAAAAAACTTGAACATGTGATGGCAATGACTCGAAACGAGCTTGTTGTAAACGAAATTAAAGGTTGTTACGAGAAGCTTTATACATCTGAGCGTAACAATCAGAAAATGGCGATAGCTATAAACCCAGGTGGAATAGACCTAAGACTATTTTTATATAAATGGGCGAGTGTATTCGCCGTTAAGCTAAATAACATGGTAAGTATTCAGTGTTTTGACAAGCACGGCCGAGCTGTTCATAAAATATTTAGTACAGAGCAAACCAATTTAACTGCATACGATGCATTAATTAATAAGTACAGCGACAACGAGCAAAGCACTACTTTAACTGTCGAGCCAAAAGTTATAGATGAATTAAAATTTAAGCCTCTAGAGGCTATTAATGTAACGGGCTTTTTAAAAGCGTGGGAAAACCTTCAAGATGTGCATCATTTTCCTGCATTGTTAACCGAATTTGAAATAGGTAGAACACAAGCTCTTGAGCTAGCACAGCCTAGGTGGGCACAAGAGATCTCTCCTATAAGTTTGCCATTTATATTTGAAACATTAAAAACACAGCAAAATGAAGTGATGATTTTTGTAAATAACGATGCCGCAGTACAAATATATTCAGGTACATTAACTAACTTAAAACAAGCAGGACCTTGGTATAACGTACTGGATGAGGACTTTAATTTACATATTAAAAGTGATGATTTTGCGCGTGCGTTTGTTGTAATAAAACCAACTGATAATGGCGAAACACTTGTTCATTCTATTGAGTTTTTTGATGAGCGAGGAAACACAGTAATGACTTTATTTGGTCGAAGGGTTGAAGGTAAAAAGCAATCAACTGATTGGGTTGAGTTATGCGAGCAACTTAAACAAAAGAATTTAGCTGCTTAGTTTTAACGTAATAATTATGACTTAAATATAGCGATAAATGAGTGCTGAAATTAAGCTCGGTGCACCTTAAATTAAAGGTTGTGATGTTTATTGCTATATTTTTACTTATTTTTATAAAATATTAGCTTACGAGAGATTGAGCTTACTAAGTTAAAGCCTCCCTTGTATGAAAAACATTTCCCTTAAAAGATCTACACCTTTAAAATATATGGCTAAGCTTAAGTTGTGTGTAAAACCTTAAGCTTAACTATTTTTAAAGGAGTAACAATGTTGTTCTTATAGATGAAATTTAAAGCAAAATATATTTACATAGTATACATATCTAATTAAATCGAATATGGAAACCAGCTGTGTGTAAACGAATGTAAATCCCCATTCCTGCAATAAAAAAGTATTGTGAGTAATTCACTTAGTTTTATAGAATATTGATAATGTTGTTTTGTTTTCATTAAAGTTGTTTTAAATCAATTTCTAACATGTTTTTTCTTGTGTTTTATTTTTATTCTATTTTGCTTTTTTACTAATATATCTCTTGTTTTTTTTCATACTAAAAATTAGAACTCTCATGATTCCCTATAAAAGCCTATGCACACTGGATTTACATTTTAATGACATGTGTTATCTTTCGAAAATAACCTCATTTATTTATTTTAATTTAAATCCACTTGAATTTTTTAAATAAATTATCAAAAAATAATAATTAAATGCGTATAAAAGCGCAAGGAGTGTTCAGTGAAGACCCAAGTAGCATTAGCTGTTTCAGCAGCATTATTAACAGTATCATTAAGTTCTGTAGCCGGCGGAAGCAGTGTTCATCAACAAATAGCACTCGCAAAATCAGCAGTTGATAAAACTAAAGCATCATCTAGCTCAATTACTAGCGTAGTTAAAACAGCAAAAAAAATTGTTGTTGAATCAGACCTAGCATCAGGCGAATACACTTATATTGTTCGTTTAGCCGATCTTCCTTTAGCAACCTACGATGGTAGTGTTGTTGGTTTTGCCGCTACAAGCCCTAAAATAGCTAAAAAAGAACTTTTTTCAAAATTAGCTAATAGCAAAATGAGTTCGCAACAAGTACGTAATGAATTACGTTTAGATGTTAAATCTACAGATGCAGTTCAATACACTAACTACCTTGAAGATAAACAGCAAAACTTCCTTTCTAAAGCTCGCCTTTCATTGGGTAAACAAGCAAACGTTGTATATAAATATAAAAATGCATTCAACGGTGTTGCTATGCGCTTAACTCAAGAGCAAGCTGTAAAATTAGCTGCTTTAGATGGCGTAGAATATGTTGAACGTGAACGTATGGAAACAATGGACACTGATACAGGTCCTATCCATATTGGCGCTACTCAAGTATGGCAAGGCGAAGGCAATTCAGCTACTAACATGGGTGAAGGCGTTATTATTGGTGTAATTGATAGTGGTGTAAATACAGACCATGATTCATTTGCCGATATTGGTGGTGATGGCTACAACCATACTAACCCATGGGGCGAAGGTAATTATGTAGGTGATTGTGCCGCTGATTTTGTTGAACTATGTAACGATAAATTAATTGGTGTTCGTTCATACGCAAGTGTTACTGATAACTATGACGATGTAGAAGTGTTTGGTACTACACCGCCAGCTAAAAATGGTGAAGATTACGGCGGTCACGGTTCACATACTGCAAGTACAGCAGGCGGTAATATTTTAAAAAATGTACCGTTAATTGCACTAGAAACTGGTGTATTAGAAAGTGACGGTATTGTTAATGATACATTTTCGTTTGAACAAATATCTGGTGTAGCACCGCATGCTAATATTGTTGCTTACCAAATTTGTAGCCCTGGTAATGCTGATGATAAATATACGGGTTGTCCTGGGGCAGCTATTGTTGCAGCTCTAGACGATGCAGTTGCTGATGGTGTTGATGTATTAAACTACTCTATTAGTGGTGGCGGTAACCCTTGGGCAAGTGCTACTGAACTTGGTTTTTTAGCAGCACAAGAAGCGGGTATTTTTGCCGCAGTATCTGCGGGTAACGATGGTCCAGAAGCGTACACAACATCAAAAAATGCACCTTGGTATACTGTTGTTGGTGCTTCAACGCATGGTAGATCATTAGATAGCTTTGTTACATTTAACGATGAAGCGTTTGCATATTCAAACGGCACAGGTCCTGTGTTTACTGAAATTGTAACTGCTTCTCCTATTACCTCTTTATCTATTGATGCAAATAACTTTGAAGGCTGTAGTGCTTTTGCTGCTGATTCATTTAAAGATGCTGTTGCTGTAATTAGTCGTGGTGCATGTGCATTCTCAGATAAAGTTGCTAATGCAACTGCTGCAGGTGCTGCTGCCGTTATTGTTTACAATAATACTGATGGTGATACACGTCTTACTATGTCAGGCTTAGAAGGCACAACTATTCCTTCTGTAGCTATATCTGAAAACTCAGGTAAAGATTTATTAGATGCATTAGCTTCTACTTCAGGCATGACAATTTCTATCGACCCTGCAATCACTTTGGTTGTTGGTCAAGCTGACGATATGGCTGACTTCTCATCTCGTGGTCCTAACAGCACTACTGCTGATATTATGACTCCTTCTGTTACAGCGCCAGGCGTATCAATTTATGCAGCTTACAATGACCAAGATTTTGGTAATGATGTAACGGCTCCTTCTCCAGGTGACTTTGCCTTTTTACAAGGTACATCAATGTCAGCACCTCATACTTCAGGCGCTGGTGCGGTATTAAAATCTGCACATCCTACATGGACACCAGATAACATTCGTTCAGCATTAATGATGACGGCTACAACCGATGTACGTAAAGAAGACGGTTCAACACCAGCTGACGTATTTGATATGGGCTCAGGTAGTATTCGCGTTAATTTAGCGACTAATACGGGTCTAATCATGGATGAAACGTTTGGTAACTACATGAAGGCAAACCCAGCAACGGGCGGCGTTCCTTTATCACTAAACATTCCTTCAATGACAAATACACAATGTATTGATACGTGTACTTGGACTCGTACATTTACAGCAACTAAAGATGCTAACTGGATTGCAACGCCAGTATCAACATCTAATAATATGTCATTAACTGTTTCACCAACTAGCTTTGATATTAAAGCAGGCGAAACACAAACAGTAACGGTAACTGCTGATGTAAGCGCATCTGCTGCAGATGTATGGAACTTTGGTAGCCTTGAACTAACTTCAGCCGGTTTACCAGATGCTCATTTACCGATTTTAGTGCAAGTAGCTGAAAGCAACTTACCAGCAGCATTATCGGTAGCGGCATCACGCTCAAGCGGTACTTACACATTTACAGATTTAATGTCTAAGAGTTTAAGTAATATTGAAGTTGGTGTGTTTGATAAAAGCTCTGACTTAGTTGAGCCACAAACAGTATTTGTTGAAGATGGTGATTTAGACTTTATAGTACTTACTTTTGATGAAGTTGTACCAAATGTTGTATTTAGTACTTCATCAGCAACTGCGCCTGATATAGATTTACGAGTTTTAGATGGCGAGTTTAATAACATTGGTAGCAGTGCTGGTCCTAACTCAAACGAGTCAGTTACTTTCCTTAACTTACCAGCAGATACTTACTACATTGTTGCAGACAGCTTTACTGCATCAGCACCAGATGCTATTGATGAAGTTGTAATTAGTGCAGCGTCAATCTTAACAAATGAAGATTCTAAGAGTGATACTGTTAGCGCTAGTGTTGAAGAAAGTAATGGTTCATTTGACTTAACGGTTACATGGTCTGATAACGTAAGTAGCAGCTCATTACTATCATTAAAATCAGGTGATGGCTCTACAGAAGTACAAATTCCATTAACAGTATCGTTTGCAGATGATGAAGTAATTGAAACTGTATCTGACGAGATAAAAGCTGAAAGCCAAGTAATAATGCCTGGTGATGCTCAATCTGTTAGCTTTGATATTGAGCCAAACTTTACCAATGCTGATAAGGTTTACACATTAAAAGCAATGGTTACAGAGGGACAAGAAATAGCTAACGTTGATAACGATGGCGTTGTAACTGAAAACACCGTTGAGTGGACTGTTACACGTGTAGCGGGTGAGTCAACAGAGACTATGACAGTGGGCTTTGATTTAATTCCTAGACAAGGAGGAACTAACAAAGAACTAGTGTTAACTAATACAATTGATGGCAGTACAGTTGAATCTACTTATAGCTTTGGCGTTGTAGAAGTAGCACCAGTAGCTGCAGCTAACGATGTATCAAGTGCACGAGAAGGCACTAGCGTAACTATGGATGGCTCTATCTCTAGCGATGCTAACAACGATGCATTAACTTACGCTTGGAAACAGTTATCAGGAACCCCAGTTAGCTTAAGTGGTAGTGATTCATCAATTAGCTTTGAAGCACCACAAGTTTCTGGTGATGAAGTAATTGCTTTCCAACTAGAAGTTAGTGATGGAAACGGTAACTCAGATACAACAGTAGCAACTGCAACTATTACAGAAAACAAAGGTAGTAGTGGTTCATTCGGTTGGTTAATAGCATTATTAACTCCTGTGTTATTTGCTCGTCGCAGAAAAAATAACTTATAATTTTTATTAATAAATAAAACTTTATAAACAAAAGCCATTAACATTGCGTTAATGGCTTTTTTAGTTTGCTTATCTTTAAATTTATTTATAGGTTTAAAAACTAAATGCAAAAATTTTACTCTATCTACTTATACAGCACTCAGCGTGATCATTTACAAAGCTTCAAATTATTAATCAAATACATGTGTAACTTTAATGTTAATATTTGATGTGTAAATGTTCGCATAATATTATTTTAACCGTTATAATTGAATGTTTTATACACATTTATTAGCGTCAGTAACTTTAACTTCGCTTTGGAAGATAACACTTTGCGGTATAGACTATTACCTGCTTTAAACCTCCGACTTCTTATTTTACTTTTAGCGTTAACGGCTTCTTTGAGCACTCTTGTAAGTGGTTTTTATTCGACTTACCAAGTACAAAAAGAGCAATTAATAAATTATACGCTCAAAAGTAATTACGCTTACGCCAGAAAATTAGCCTCTGCAACTGACAGCTTTTTAGAAGCCGCAATGCAACAAGTCGCTTATTCTGCAAAAATAGTAGAACAACAAATTGAAGACGATAATTTGTTAAAACAAGAAGTCATTCGGTTAAATCTCCAAACAAATAGTTTTAACTCTGTTGTTATTAATAAGGGCGGAATTGTTGTTGCTACTTCCCCTGAGCTTCCTGAACTAATCAATCAGCCTATTTCATCTACCGGTGCACTCCAGGCTGCAAAAGAAAAACGACCTTTAATTAGTAATCCTTATATGTCGGTTGCAGGAAATTTAATCATCTTTATTTCGCATCCATTATTTAATACCCAAGGTGATTATTTAGGTTATATAGGCGGGACTTTATATTTGAATGAGCCAAATACTTTAAATAACTTACTTGAGCAGCATTACTATCGACAGGGAACATACATCTATGTAATAGATGCGAATAAACGCATTCTTTATCACCCTGACCCTAAATATGTTGGTTTATATGCAGGGGATAACTCTATTATTAATAGCGTTATAGCAGGTAAGGCTGGTACTTCTGAGACGACAAACAGACAAGGTGAAGGGATGCTAGCGGGTTTTGCACCTGTTACGCGTGCAAAGTGGAGAATTGTAGCGCAGCGCTCTGTTAGAGCCACACTCACTTCGCTTGATTTACTTATAGTTGAAGTAATTAAACGTACCTTACCTCAAGCTATTATTACTTTTATTTTAATAGGCTTTTTTGCTCACTTTATTTCAAGACCGCTTAAACAACTTGCTGATAGAGTAAATACCCTTGATGATCCGGTAAGTTTTGAAAAGCTCAAAAATGTTAAATCGTGGTATTTTGAAAGCCAAAGATTAAAGCTTGCGATGCTTAAAGGTGTCAATATTTTACAAATGCAAATAGGGCAATTACGCCACGATGCAGAAACAGATCCTTTAACCAATACCCATAACCGTAGAAGCTTAAATGGTTTGCTTAACCAACTTATGGTTAAACAAACACCGTTTGCGCTTTTAGAAATTGATATTGATTTTTTTAAACGTGTAAACGATACCTTTGGGCATGGCGTTGGCGACGAAGCACTTAAATCACTCACTAACATAATTAAAAACTTGTCACGAAAAGACGATATTGTTGCTCGAATTGGTGGCGAAGAGTTTGTGCTTGTTTTACCTAATGAAAGCAGTGAAAGTGCTTTAAAAATAGCTGAACGACTGCGCATGACCGTTGAATCAACAAATATGAAAACCATTGGCTTTATTACTATTTCTATTGGGATTGCAACATGGCCTAAGCATAGTAATGATATAGACCAAGTATATAAATGTGCAGATAAAGCGCTTTATCACGCAAAAGAGCATGGTCGAAACCGTTGTATAGTGGCACAAGGAGATTAAAGTTAGCCTTTTAAAGGTTTAATATTTTAATTAGCCCTGAGCTTAAATATTACTCTATAAGTACTTGACATACATTTTTAATTCTATATAGTAAGCCGCAGCTAGAAAGAAAGCATGTAAGCTATAAATCTCCATTTCGATGTTGTATAAGTAATACTTGTAGTACCGTCCTGAAGTTTTTAAAGTACCATCTCATTTTTTGCTACACCCGCTCATATGAGCATATTTTTTATTTTATATCAGGATATTACAATGTCTAACATCGTATCAGGTACAGTTAAGTGGTTTAATGAGTCTAAAGGTTTTGGTTTCATCGAGCAAGAAAATGGTCCAGACGTTTTCGCACATTTCTCAGCAATCAAAAGCGAAGGTTTCAAAACTTTAGCTGAAGGCCAACGTGTAGAGTTTACTCTTTCACAAGGTCAAAAAGGTCCACAAGCTGATAACATCACAGCTGTATAATTTTACTTTTTAAGTAAAATGAAAAAAAAGCGCTTAAGGCGCTTTTTTTGTGTCTAAAATTTGACTGTTAGCTACCGGAGCCTATTATTTAAGGATATAAATTAACTCGGTAAAACTCCCATTCTCAAATGTATTCTTTTCCTCGTTGTTTTGTTTACGGCTCATACCTTAAAGGCTGAGAGTTTTAAACTTATTATCTACACAGAACACTTTGCACCTTATAACTTTAAAAATGACAGTGGTCAGCTCGTTGGTATTAATCTTGATATTATAAAAAGCGTGTGTGTATCAGCTCAAATAATATGCGAGTTCCAATTGTTTCCTTGGAAGCGGGCTTATAGCTCTGCTCAAAAAAATCCCCATTCTGCAATAATCTCAATAGCTAAAACCAATATTCGTGAGCCTTTATTTAATTGGGTTGGACCACTTGCATCTAGCCAAACTTTTTTCTATAAGCTAAAAACTAATCAACAACTCACAATGAGTAATTTAAAAGATGCAAAGCAATATTCTTTAGGAATCGTTAGAGGCGATATATATGAATCGTTAGTAGATAAAATAGGTTTTAAAGTGGGTGAGAATTTACTAACATTTGGAGAAGAAAACCAATATATGAATTTGTTTTTAAAAAAGAAAATAGATCTTATTTTAGGTTCTGAATTTACTATTAAGTATCAACTCGAACCCTTTGGTTATAAAGTAAGTGATGTAGTGAGGCTTCAAGAATTACCTATTCCTGAAGTAACAGGAAATTACATCGCATTTAATAAGTCAGTTCCTGATCATATTATAAAACGCTTTAACAAAGAGTATAAAAAGTTAAAAATGAAAGATAGTTTTGCAGTGTATAAGCACCGCTATATTTACTAACCTATTTTTTGTAAGGCAACTCTTTGGCTTGTTTTACTGACATAAATGCAGCTTGTAATGCTTTAATTAAATGAGGATCTGTTTGTTTATTTGCCGCCAGGTAGGCGTCTACAGTTAACTCATCTATTTTATAAATAAAGTTTAAATGCCCTTTTTTTAGTCCTAAGTAGTCGCTCATTTGCTGCATATAAAGGGGATCGTCCACAATTAAATCTACTTTTTTAGCGAGTAGTAAATCATATGATTTTTGAATGTCACTTGTTAGCACCACTTCAAAACCATACTTTAAAAGGGTTTGCGTAGAAAAGTCATTTCGTTGCATGGCGATTTTATAGCGCTTAGCTTGTTCTAGTGTCTCAACACTAATATCTAAACGCTCAGAAAGAGTAATAAAGCCCATATAAAACTTACCTACAGGTGCTATCCAATAAAACTCGTCTTCTCTTTCCGTAGTGCGTGCTAGGCTATATATAAAGGTGTTTTTTATCTCACTAGCAACCTTATAGGCACGTGCCCAAGGATACATACGAATGTCAGGTGTTAACTTTGCCGCGTCAAATAAACCTCTAACAGACTCTGTAACTATGCCGTTTACTTTACCATTAACCAAGGTTTGGTTAGGTGGAGATAATTCAGTAACAACAAGAAAAGTCTCTTTTGCCTGACTAAATACAGCGCTCACTAACCCCCTGTGTCAGGATAGTTGTCGCCTCTAACTTTTAATAGAGGCAGATAAAATGAGACGTCGATTTACACAAGAATTTAAAGTTCAAGCTGTTGAAAAAGCATTATCTCAATGTGATGATATTCGCCTAGAAGATATTGCGCTTGATTTAGGCATCGGTTATTCAACCTTGCAACGATGGATCGCGCTTGCTAAAAACCATGAACTTGAAACTAAAAATAATGGTAGTCACATGACAACAGAAAAACGCCCTCATGACTGGAGCTTAGAAGAAAGGCTTAACGCCATTATTGAATGTGCGAGTTTAGATGAAGCAGCTCTTAATGAATATTGCCGTGCTAAGGGGCTTTACCCGCATCATATTAAACAATGGAAGCAAGATTTTGCTAAAGGGCCTTCAACGAAGCCCGTAAAATCAGACAGTAAACAGCTCAAACAAGAAATTAAGCAGCTTCAAAAAGAGCTTAATCGTAAAGACAAAGCGTTAGCAGAAACAGCCGCCTTACTTGTACTCAAAAAAAAAGCAGATGCGCTTTGGGGTTTCAACGAGGACGATTAACCAGCTCAACTGAGCGTCATGAATTGATAAAGCTCATTACCGACGCGCAGAAATCAGGGGCAAGGCAAGAAAAAGCATGTGAGTTACTTGGTCTAACGGCAAGAACAATTCAACGCTGGATTGAAGCTGATGATATGACAGATAAGCGAACAAGTACGATAAAGCGACCACCTAACAGGCTAACTGAATTAGAGCAGCAGCGTATAATTAAGACGGTTAATTCAATAGAATATGGGCATTTACCACCCAGCAAGATAGTCCCTAAACTATTGGATAAAGATGTGTGGATAGCATCAGAAAGCTCGTTTTATCGCGTTATGAAATCGCGTTATGAAATCGCATAAATTATTAACACACAGAGAAAAAGTTAAACCAAATAAAAAGATAAAAAAGCCAAAAGCACTCAGGGCAACACGTGTAAACGAAATTTATACATGGGATATCACGTATTTGCCAACAGCTGTTAAAGGTCAGTTTTTATACTTATATTTAGTGATGGATATTTATAGTCGAAAAATAGTTGGTTGGCAGGTTCATGACACACAACTAAGCACACTGGCGGCTGATTTAATGGTAGATATTTGCAGGCGAGAGCAGGTAAAGCCTGAGCAAGTCACGTTGCACTCGGATAATGGCAGTCCAATGAAAGGGGCAACGTTATTAGCGACATTGCAGGAGTTAGGTATTGTTCCTTCATTTAGCCGACCGTCTGTGAGTAATGATAATCCTTATTCTGAATCGCTATTTAAGACGTTAAAGTATCGCCCGGAATACCCTGAGACAGCCTTTGAAAGCATGGGTAGCGCAAGAAAGTGGGTTAGCGGATTTGTTGATTGGTACAACGATGAGCACTTGCACAGCGGTATTAAATTTGTCACGCCAAACCAGCGTCATTTAGGATTAGATGAAGCGATACTAGCGAAACGTCATCAGGTAAATGAGATGGCGAAATTACAGAATCCAAGTCGTTGGTCAGGAAAGTCTCGAGATTGGACGATGATCAATGAAGTAAATTTAAATCCAGAGAAAAAAGAAGCAATGCGGGCGGCATAAAATTTAATTTGATGCGACAACTAACTTGAAAAACTCCGCTAAACACATAAGATAAAAAAGATATTTCAAAATAGAGAGCCATTTTTAGTTAATATAACAAGTAATAAGTGTGGCTTAAAATATTAAAAACACAAAACAGAGAGAGTAATAAAATGAGTTCTATACGTTGATTTATAAAATATTGATACAGAGCAGTGCAGAGAGGATTGCTGAGAATAACCAAATAACGAAGTTTTTATCTTATTACATATACGATTTACTTACCTTAAAAAAGCACACTTAATTAAGCTAACTGGCATTAAAATATAAAGCCCTAAAACGATAAAAGGGCCTTGCGGCCCTTGGTGAAGTATCGTTCAAATCAGATAGTGCTTTAACCCCTTAAAGCGCTATCCTATTGTTTTGCAACACCGGTGTTCGTCTCAATAAGTTTCTAAGCTAGCGAGAGGAAAAACCCAGCAATTGCTGCGCTCATAAGGTTAGCCATAGATCCTGCTAACACTGCTCTGAGCCCTAAGCGTGCGATATCCTTTCGCCGACTAGGCGCCATACCGCCTAACCCACCTAGTAAAATGGCTATCGATGATAAGTTAGCAAACCCACATAAAGCAAAAGTAACGATTGCCTGTGTGTGCGCGCTTAACGTATCGCGATAATTTATAAAGTCTAAGTAAGCAACAAACTCATTTACTACTATCTTTTGACCAATAAAGCTGCCGGCTATAATCGCTTCATCCCATGGCACACCTAGTAACCATGCAACTGGAGCAAATACATAACCTAATATTTCTTGAAGCGTTAATGTTGGGTAATCAAACCACCCGCCAATACCGCCTAATAAACCGTTTAATAGTGCAATTAGCGCTACAAAAGCAAGTAACATTGCACCTACATTAAGTGCTAAATGCATACCGTTTGCAGCACCTGATGCAGCTGCATCAATTACATTTACAGGCTTATCTTCGTCATCTAAATCTAAATCAGCTAAGTTATCTCTAGGCGTTTCAGTTTCTGGCACAATCATTTTTGCCATTAAGAAACCACCTGGTGCAGCCATAAAGCTCGCTGCTATTAAATACTTAAGATCTACGCCAATAATTACGTAACCGGCCATTACAGAGCCTGCTACAGTGGCTAAGCCACCTACCATTACTGCAAACAATTCCGATTTTGTCATCGTTGCTATAAATGGCTTAACTATTAACGGTGCTTCAGTTTGGCCAACAAAAATATTTGCCGTTGCTGAAAGCGATTCTGTGCGAGAGGTCTTCAATAATTTTTGTAAACCACCGCCTAAAATCCTAATTATCCAATCCATAATGCCAAGGTGATATAACACAGCAACAAGCGCTGAGAAAAACACGATAACGGGCAAAACTTGAATTGCAAAAATAAAACCTAATGTGTCTTGTGAGGCGAGTGGACCAAATAAAAACCCAATACCATCATTAGCATAACCAATTACGGATGAAACGCCTTTCGATACACTTGTTAATACATCTTTGCCTGCTTCAAAAAACAGTACAAAACCGCCAATGATAACTTGCAGAGCAAACGCTATACCAACGGTTCTTAAATTAATTGCCTTGCGATTAGTTGACGCAGCAAAGGCAATGCTTAGTAGCACACACATGCCTACTAAGCTCATAAATGTTGTCATACAAATGTTTCCCGTTGTTATTCTTGTAGTAAATATTTAATTTTACTTTTTATTATATCAATCGCAACGCGGTTCATGCCGCCTCGAGTCACAACTAAATCAGCGTTATGCTTAGAAGGCTCAATGAATTGATAAAACATCGGTCTAACAGTTGCTTGATACTGCTCAACAACAGATTGTAATGTTCTGCCTCGTTGTTCCATATCACGTTGCATACGACGCATTAAACAAATATCTAAAGGTGTGTCTATAAACACCTTAATATCAAATTCTTTATTAAGCGCTTTATCACTCAATAGTAAAATACCTTCAACAATGAGTATTTTAGCAGCAGGCACTCGACGTGTAGTTGCGCTACGTGTGTGCTGTGCATAATCATACGTTGGTACTTCAACTGAGTTACCACAACGAAGTTGCGTTAAATGCTCAAGCATTAACGCGTGTTCAAATGCATCTGGATGGTCGTAATTTGTTTGCGTACGATGAGCCATCGGCAAATGCGACTGATCCTTGTAATAAGCATCTTCTTCAATAATGGCGATAGCGCCTGGTTCAAGCTCATTAACCAGTTCATTGTAAATTGTTTGGCTAAAAAGAGATTTGCCCGACGCCGATGCGCCCGCAATGGCTATAATAGTAGTTCGTGTCACTAAAGTTCTCATCCACACAGAAAGATATATTGTTGGTAGATCACAATAGCAAAAAAGACACGATTAATCTCTTTTGCTTCGCTCAAGAGTGCAAATTTATAATGTTTAGGTTTTATGAAACAGGACTTTTGTCCTGTACGGAAAATTCCAAGAGCGGATAAAGTAACCACCTAGAAACAAAGTGAGGTCAAAATGGCAAGAGCAATTATTTTAATGGCAGATAGCCTAGGAATCGGTGCAGCACCAGATGCAGATAAATTCGGCGATCTTGGGGCTAATACATTCGCTCACTTATTAAAAGCATATTACGACGAAACAGGCAGTGCACTGTCGCTTCCTAATTTATCTAAACTAGGATTAGTGGATGCATGTGAAGCTGCCGGTGGAGAAACCTGTTTAGTATCTGACCGCCAAGCACCAGAAGGTGCATGGGGTTACGCTAAAGAAATTTCTAGCGGAAAAGACACACCATCAGGTCACTGGGAAATGGCAGGCGTGCCTGTATTGTTTGAGTGGGGATATTTCCCAAAAACACAGCCAAGTTTCCCACAAGAATTTATAGACGAGTTTATTGCTCGTACAGGTATTCCTGGCATTTTAGGCAATTGCCATGCATCAGGAACAACCATTTTAGAACAGCTAGGTGAAGAACACGTAAAAACAGGTAAACCAATCTGTTACACCTCAGCTGATAGCGTGTTTCAAATAGCCGCGCATGAAGAGTCATTCGGTCTAGAAAAGCTTTATCAAGTCTGCGAAATCGCACGGGCGCTACTTGATGAAATGAATATAGGACGAGTGATTGCGCGGCCATTTTTGGGTTCAAATAGTCAAGACTTTGCCCGTACGGGTAATCGTCGTGATTATTCAGTACTTCCGCCAGCACCAACATTGCTAGATGTACTAGCAAAAGACGGCGGCGAAGTAATTAGTATTGGTAAAATTTCAGATATTTACGCGCATCAGGGCATAACCCAAAAGCACAAAGCACCAGGGCTTATGAACTTGCTAGAAAAAACCAGCGAAGTAATGAAAAGCGCGCCAGATCACAGCTTAATTTTTACTAATTTAGTTGATTTTGATGAAAAATTTGGCCATCGACGTAATCCAGTAGGATACGCAAAAGCATTAAAAGAATTTGATGACTATTTACCAACTATACTAAGCCAGTTAAACGCAGATGATGTATTGTTGATCACTGCAGATCACGGCTGTGACCCAACCTTTCCAGGTTCTGAGCACACCCGTGAATACGTACCCGTTATTGCATACCAACCAGGTATGAGTAACACACCATTAGGTGAACGCAACAGCTTTGCAGATATAGGTCAAACACTGGCTCAGTGGTTTAACTTATCTGCGCTTGATTACGGCGATAGCTTTTTAAATAAGCTAACAACGCCAACTAAAAAGGAAAACAATTAATGAGTACTCCGCATATCAGTGCAAACGTTGGTGATTTCGCCGAAACAGTATTAATGCCAGGCGATCCGCTACGTGCGCAATATATTGCTGAAAACTTTTTAGATGATGCAGTACAAGTTACAGGCGTTCGTAACATGTACGGTTTTACTGGTACTTATAAAGGTAAACCAGTAAGCATTATGGGTTCAGGCATGGGCATTCCATCAATGTCTATTTATGCACGTGAGCTAATTGTAAGCTTTGGCGTTAAAAATATTATACGTATTGGTACGTGTGGCGGTATTGGTACCGACATTAAAATTCGTGACGTGATTTTTGCACAAGGTGCAAGCACCGATTCAAACGTAAACCGTGCACGTGTGCGTGGTTGTGATTTTGCAGCAATTGCAGACTTTGACCTACTTTTAAACGGCGTAAACGCAGCTAAAGAGCTTGGTATTAAAGCTAAAGTTGGTAACGTATTTACTACCGACACATTCTACCAAGCAGACGACTCGTTCTATAAAGATTTAGACAAGTTAGGTATGTTAGCAGTAGATATGGAAACAGCTGGTTTATACGGCGTTGCAGCTGAGTACGGCGCAAAAGCAATGGCATTATTCACAGTAAGTGACCATGTGATCACTGGCGAAGCAACACCAGCTGACGAACGTCAAAGCACGTTTAACGAAATGGTTAAAATTGCATTAGAGTCTATCTAATCTTAGCAATTGAATTAGCAAACAGTTCCTTGGTAACGTATTCACTAAGTTTTGGAGACACGCCCAAAGTGAAGTGAGACTAAACCTCCAAAGCCGCATTTATTGCGGCTTTTTTTATGCCTGAAGAAAATTAAGTTATCACAAGCTATGTTCTAGATATAAAACCTCACCTACCAAAGCGTAAACACCCAACCCGTAGGTGCGATTTTACATCGCGCTCATGCAACATGGCTTCAATGCTTTAATATATTAAAAGCGAGGTATAAAATCTCACCTACAAAAATGCAAACACCGACCCTGTAGGTGCGATTTTACATCGCGCTCATGTAACGTGGCTTCAATGCTTCAATATATTAAAAGCGAGGTATAAAACCTCACCTACCAAAGCGTAAACACCGAACCCGTAGGTGCGATTTTACATCGCGCTCATGTAACGTGGCTTCACGCTTTAACGCTTTAACGTCTTAAAGTAAAAGCGAGGTATAAAACCTCACCTACTAAAACATAAACACCGAACCCGTAGGTGCGATTTTACATCGCGCTCATGTAACGTGGCTTCAATGCACCAATGCATTAAAAGCGAGGTATAAAACCTCACCTACCAAAACATAAACACCGAACCTGTAGGTGCGATTTTACATCGCGCTCATGTAACGTGGCTTCAATGCACCAATGCATTAAAAGCGAGGTATAAAACCTCACCTACCAAAACATAAACACCGAACCTGTAGGTGCGATTTTACATCGCGCTCATGTAACGTGGCTTCAATGCACCAATGCATTAAAAGCGAGGTATAAAACCTCACCTACCAAAACATAAAC
>NZ_WTLC01000028.1:0-61348 GCF_011378875.1 Pseudoalteromonas sp. Z9A5 | reverse complement strand
GCATGAGGGTTCGGTGTAACGTTTTTTAGCGAATTCAATTATACCTTATCCTCATGCTGTTTGTTTTTTATACCGCAAAGATCAACACGCCCTAACAAAATTAAGCCCTTTATTAAAAGATATAAGTTGATGAAAACATCTTCAGTGTTCAGTGAAGGCATATTAAGGTAGCTATATAAATTTTGCTTATATAAACGTGCCTACTATTTAAAGTGCAGTAAGTAAGCATTGGAAGGAGTTTTTATGTTAAAGGTTAAAGTCCCAAAAATATTAGTCTTATTCAATTTTATAGCAACTAGGAAGTATCTAGTTTTCAGTTTACTGTCAATCTTTTGCGTTATTTCAATTTTTGTATCAATAATAAAAAAGGACTTCGCTTGGTTTTCTGCGTATGGAGGGGTCGCTACTATTTTTGGAATATTACTGACAGTAAGCCACTCAGTACCGATGTCCGAAGAAGAAATAAACCGGTTTTTAGATAGTTTATTTCCTGAGAGTAGAGATGGAATTTTTTCTGAAACGGAATCTGCTACCAATCGAGAAGCTAGGATAAGTAAAAGAATCAGCGAAGCAAATAGAATTTTAAACTCCGAAGCTATAGGTTTAATAGTGACAATAATCGGCACTTTAATCTGGGCTTATGGAGCTTTTTTAAATTCGTTTATATGATCATTACATACCATAAAACAATTTATCGCATTGTCTAAGGTAATATAGCCATCTGCTAACAATACAAACACAGCCGCCTGACACTACTCAAGATGAGCATCATCAGGCTTTTTAGGTTTACTCGCTACTTCTGTTAAGCCATCTTCACAATCACCGCTATCGCAGGTATTTAAATCGCTTTGTGCTTGTTTATCCTGTTGTAGCACTTGTTTTAAATCTTCCATGCGTTGGCGAACTGCTACGCCGTAGCTGGCGTCGTCGCCCCATAATGCAGCAAGTTGTACTACTGCAGCGCGGTCGTGGTCTCTGAATAGCTTACCTGCGCGCTCTGCATCTTGCTTAGTGTTACCTAATAATTCCAGTGCTTCTATAGCAAGGTTAATGGCTGAATCGACTGTTTCGCGGTTAAACGCATCTACTTTTAAATTAAGCATTTGATACGCATGGCGGCGGTCGATTGCGCGGGCAACAATTTTAAGCTGCGGGTAGTTTTTATGTGCAAGCTTAATTATCTCAATGGTTTTGTCGGGATTATCAATTGCAATTACCAGCATTTGCGCGGTGTGTGCACCAGCGGCTTCAAGGAGTTCTTGGCGTGCAGCATCGCCATAAAATACAGTATTACCAAAACGGCGTAGTAATTCTATTTGGCTAGGGCTGTGATCAAGTACGGTAATTTCGTAGCCTTGCGCGTGCAGTAAACGCCCCATAATTTGACCAAAACGTCCGTAGCCCGCAATAATTACGTGCTTAGCGGTGCTAATTTGCTCTGGCTTATCAAACTCAGGCATAGCACTGCTGCTGCGTTTTTGTATTTGCTCATAAACCATAAGTAGTAACGGCGCTATTAGCATTGATACCGCAACAACCAAGGTAACAAGGCTGGTTTGCTCGGGCGTTAAAATACTTAATGTAGTGGTTACACTTAATAGTACAAAGGCAAATTCGCCGCCCTGTGCTAAGGCTAAGGCAAACAACAAGCGCTGCTTTTTACTAATATTAAAGGTAACGGCAAGGGCAAATAAAATGCAGGCTTTAACCACAATGAGTAAAACTACTAAGCCAATAACAGTAGTAAACTCATCTGCTAGTAATGCAAAATTAATTGATGCGCCAACGGTTATAAAAAACAGCCCTAAGAGTAAGCCTTTAAAAGGTTCTATATCGGCTTCTAGCTCGTGTCTAAATTCACTTTCGGCAAGTACTACGCCTGCTAAAAAAGTACCTAACGCTGGCGATAAGCCAATGCTTTGCATAACGAGAGCAATGGCAATAACTAAAAATAGTGCAAGAATAGTAAATATTTCACGCATGTGGGTTTGCGCTATGTATCTAAATAAAGGTGCAGATACGTATTTACCACTGGCTATAATTGCGGCGATAACCGCTGTCGATACTGCAACTTGCTGCCAAACAGGCCAGCCTGCAATAATTGAATCGCTAATTTCTTTTGAGCTACTTTGCGGTGCAAAAGCCAGTAGCGGCAGTAGCGCTAAAATAGGAATAATGGCGATGTCTTGAAACAGTAATACAGAAAACGCGTTTTGTCCTGCTTCTTGCTTTAGCCAGCCTTTTTCTTCAAGGCTTTGCAGCACAATAGCGGTAGAGGAGAGTGCCAGCATTAAACCAATGGCGAGTGCAGTTTGCCAGTGCATGGCAAAAAACCAATAACAAAATGCAAAAATAGCGGCGGCAGTAAGCACAACTTGCAAGCCACCAAGACCTAAAATAGAGTGGCGAAGCTTCCATAAACGCGAAGGTTGTAGCTCAAGACCCACTAAAAATAGCATCATCACTACGCCAAATTCGGCGAAGTGCATTACATCGGTTTGATCGCCCACAACACCCAGCGCATAAGGGCCGATGAGTATACCGGCAATTAAATAACCTAACACTGAGCCAAGTCCGACTCGTTTTGCAATAGGGACAGCGACAATGGCTGCTGCTAAGTAAATTAAAGCTATTTCTAACACGCGTATATCCTAAGTCATTCTATTTATGCTCAAGGTATTTGAGCATAAATAGAATGACTTAGGTTCTTATAAAATACAATAATTCATGTGGCTGAAAATACGTTATTTTTAGCTCATACTGTTAGTCAGCTACTTTTACTGAACCGCTAATATTATCGATACTTACATCGCCCGAGCCTGATTCAGTAATAGTCAGCCCCTTTGCATGATTAACGCGAATATCACCCGAACCGTCTTCAATTGTTACGCTTGAGCCAATATGCTCAATGATCATGTCGCCAGAGTTATCATCTACATTAACTGCACCGCTTATATGGCTTATCACTAAATCACCAGATCCATCTTCAACGTTTAGCGAACCGTTTATGTTGCTCACGTGCATTTCGCCAGAACCATCTTCAATAATTGCATTGCCGCTTACATTATTTACATGAATGCTGCCAGAGCCGTCGGTTAGTTCTGCATTACCTGCGATGTTTTCAAGGTTTACTTCACCAGAACCATCGTCAATAGTTAGGTTTTTAGCACTGTTAATAGTTAAATCACCCGAGCCGTCTTTTACATCAATATTGCTTTGCATAGCACTTATAACAATGTCGCCAGAGCCATCATCAATATCTAAATTAAGATTACTTGGTACGGTAACAACTAAATCAATATGTGGTGATTGACCATTGTAAAAGCTAATGCCATTGCTGCTTTTATTTTGGGCGACAAGCTTTGCCTGTTTACCGTCTTGCTCGAGCGTTAGCTCGTACTCATCTTCAATATCGGCTGTGTAAATAGTGGCATCAACACTAATGCTGGTGACAGTCTCCGAGCCTTTTATTTCAAGGCTACCTGCGCCGCTTAACACATTTAAATACTCAAGATTGTTGTTAGGTAATGTAAGTTGCTTGGTTTGTTTTACAGACGCCACGCTTGGCGATATGTGAAACACACAACCACTTAGTAATAAAATACCGCTAATTAGCGAAAGTGGTTTTACGATGTGAGGTAATGTTGATGAGCTCATGTTTAATCCTTTATTCTTTATTGTTTAAATTTAGTGTAAGCACAATAGAGCAAAAATAAGACCAATATATAATTCATTGTTTTATAAGTGATTTATATTTTTATGAAAATGAAAAGCATCAAAAAATAGTTAAAATCACTAAATATTAATAAATAATAAAAAAGGATGCGCAGTGCATCCTTTTTTATTTAGCGGCTTTAACCGTTGTATTAATGTGCTCTAAAGTAGCTTATTTGCTGTTTGATTTTTTCAGCCAATGTCATTAATTCACTTGCCGAATTTACAGTGCTTTGCGTGCGAGACTCACCTTCTTTAGCGAGCTGGCTTATTAAGTGTAGATTTTGAGTGATTTCTGCAGCAACGGTGCTTTGTTGATCTGTTGCCTCAGCTATATTGTTTGATGAGCGTGTTAGATCGCCAATACTTTGAGTGATAAAGTTAAGTTGCTCTCCGGTTTTTTCACCTTCTTCAGCTGATTTAATACCCAACTGACGGCTTTGTTCCATTTGCTTAGTTGCGGCGGTAACTTGTATTTGTAGTTGCTCAATTGTTTGGCTAATTTCTAAAATTGATTTTTGGGTGCGCTGCGCTAAGGTTCTCACTTCATCGGCAACAACTGCAAAGCCTCTACCTTGTTCGCCTGCTCTTGCTGCTTCTATAGCGGCATTAAGTGCTAGTAAGTTAGTTTGCTCAGCAATACCATTAATTACTTCAGTTACTTTACTTATTTCGTTACTTGCTGTGTTTACTTTTTCAACAGAGCTGTGGCTATCATTTAGCTGCTGGCTTAGCTGCATTAAGTCATTAACAACTTGGGTTAATTGTGTGCGACCTAATTGAGCTTCTGCATCTACTTGTTGGGTTCGTTGAGCGCCTTCATTTGCGTTATTGGCTACATCTTTAATAGATACCGACATTTCTTCGATGGCGGTGGCTATTAGGTCTGTTTGCCCCATCATTGCATGTGCTTCTTTACCGTTAGCGAGGGCGTTATTTTTAGAGGTGCCTGCTTGATTTTCCAGCTCAACTACTGAATCTTGTAAAGCGAGTATCAGTTTTTTTAGCTCAACCGACATGCTACTTACACTCGCGGTAATTTGGTCTATTTCATTTTCACTATTTGTATTGGTATTTACAAAATGTTGTGACAAATCACCTTTGCCTAACGCATCAACGCTACGTGTTAATTGTCTTAATGGGTTAAGTGTTTTTACTAGCACCCAAAATAGTAAAATTGAGATAGCAAGAATACCCCCAACAGACGTTATGCTGTTAACTACCATTAGTTTAATGCTTTCTTCAGTGAGTTCGCTTTCTTTTACACGACCAAGTAAGGTCCAATCCCACCCTGGTACTGTTTTGCTGTAAGCAAACATAGGGGTGTTATTTTCACTATTGTATTTTAATGACTGACCTTTTTTAATTGCCTCTAAGTTAAGTCCATCAAGCGCTTTGGAGTTCACTTTTGAGTCAACTGCGGCTTCTTTTCCTGCTATAACTACATTATTTGTATTTCTGAAAACAAATAAGTTACCGCTTTCTTCAATTACTATTTTATTAACAGACCCTCTAAGAGATGCCAGTGCGTCGTTTATATTGAAACCTATGTATAGAATACCAATCACTTGATTTTGTTTGTTTTTAATTGGTTGGTAAACAGTCATGTATTCGTTGCCGAATAATTTAGCATAGCCTTCATAGCTTTGACCGTTCATAAGAGGTTGATAGCCTGGGTGGTTTTTTCCTAGGTAAGTACCAATAGCGCGTTGTCCATCACTCTTTTTTAAAGAGGTAGTAATACGAAAAAAATCATCCCCATCTCGCATAAATACCGTGGCGTTACCTCCGGTTAATTTAGCGTAATTTTCAACAATATCGATATTGTTATTAACCTGTTCGTTATCATGTAAAAGAACGGGCACCATAGTATCTACGACCAATACCTTTTGATCGCTTTTTTTAAATTCACCAGGGTACATACCTTTAAATACAGTGGCATTACGCTTTGCTATTGCCAGTAGGCTGTCGTATTGAAGTTCTAAAAGATCTGAAATAGCCGTTATTTCAGATTTTATTGCTGTTTCACTTTTTTCAGAAAGTGTATTAGCTGAAATTAAATAGGTAGATAGCCCAACTAAACTAAATACACATAGCGTTAAAGTGAATGCAAGCGCACCAATTTGTTTTGATATTGACCAGTTTTTATAGCTCATACTTCACTCCAGAGAAAGACGGTATTTATGCGTGCTAAGTTTAATTATAGGCATTTTAAGTTGTTTTATTTGATGACTCGCTAGTAACGAACTTTGCCTGATAATCAATTTATCATATAAAACAAACAATACATTAAATGATAATAAAAAATTAACGGTTTGTGACGAAAGTGTTTTTTGTGGTTTGTTTGATTATAGCTAGGGTAGCTATATTTATTGCTGTTTTTTAAATATAAAAAATCCGATAGGGCATGCCATATCGGATCTTTATTTAACTCATTAAATTTGAGTATAAATTAAAAACTGTAGGTGATGTTGCCATATAAAAATCGACCATCTAAACCGTATGGTGCATACGGCGTATACGGGAAAATCTGACCAAAGTCAGAGTAACCAATGTTATTTACTGTCGCTTGCGGGTACTGATCGAATAAGTTATTAGCGCCTAATGCAAATTTCCATTCATCATTAGGACGATAAGCAACTTCTAGATCGGTTATCCATTTTGCATCTAGGTATTCATCGCGATCACTTGTTGTAGAAATATCTGCAACTTCACCGTAACGTGTTGCGCGCAGTGTTGTTTGCCATTCGTTAAAGTTCCAAACAGCAGATAAGTTCCACTTGCTATCAGGCGTACCTTCTTCAAAACGACCCACTTCACGACGAGCAAACACTACGTAGTCATCACCTAAAGAGTTAAGTTGCTCTGGGTTGTCGTCAACGTGAGTAACTTCGGTGTCGTTAAAGTTAGCGGCTGCATTTAAACGTAAATCGCCTAGGTTATCCAATTCAAGCGTATACGTTGCAACTATATCTATACCCTGTGTACGTGAGTCAATCGCGTTGGTAAAGTAGCGTACGCTTTCGGTATTTAACTCACCCGCATCGGCTAAAATTTGTTGCACTGCTTCACCCGATAAATTTTCAGATAAAACAACACGATCATCAATATCAATACGGTATGCATCAACCGTTAGGCTAAAGTTACCTTGAGTGTATACAAAGCCTGCTGTTAAGTTTACAGAATCTTCTGCATCTAGCTCTTTTGCGCCCAATGCTTGTGCTGCTGGCGCGTCACTTGGAAACAAGCCAACTTCAAATGGTTGATTGTTTTCAAGCACAGTTGAAATTTGGCGATATGAGCTTTGTGCTAAAGACGGCGCACGAAAGCCTGTACTTACAGCCCCACGTAACGATAGATTATCGGTAATGCTGTAACGTGTTGCTAGTTTTGACGTGAACGTATCACCAAAGTCGCTGTAATCTTCGTAACGACTTGCTAAAACAACATTCCATTTTTCTGTTAAGTAGGTGTCAAACTCAACAAAAATCGCTACGTTATGACGGCTTTCGTCAGTTACGCTCTCAGGACCAAAACCAGATAGTACTTGTGCGCCGCCGGCAGCAATTGGGTTGCCGTCGCTATCTAGCGCAGTAATATAAGAGGCTTCTTCGCCTTGTTCTATTTTGTAGCTTTCGTGGCGGTATTCAGCACCAACAGTAAAAAA
Organism: Pseudoalteromonas sp. Z9A5; assembly: GCF_011378875.1. NCBI lineage: Bacteria > Pseudomonadati > Pseudomonadota > Gammaproteobacteria > Alteromonadales > Pseudoalteromonadaceae > Pseudoalteromonas > Pseudoalteromonas sp. Z9A5. The sequence goes on along the minus strand of NZ_WTLC01000028.1, from coordinate 53,967 downwards.
TACGTCATCTGGTAAACCTAAATCAAGCGTTGTGCTGGCATCACCATTAATAATAAATTGGTCATAAACGAGTGCACCGTTGTCAAACTCGGTTTGGCTGGTGGCGCCTAAAGATGTATTTAAGCTATTTACTACGCCCAAAGCAAAGTCGTTACGCCCGTAGTTGGTACTTACATCCCATGTCCACTCGCCTGTTTCACCTTGTAAACCAAGAGCAAGTGAATAGTCTTCTACATCTGTTTCAATTTGCGGTAAAAAACCATCTGGGTATACTTCTAAAATATTACGATCATCTTTTGCTCGGCGGTAAAAACCACCAGAATTACCTTCACGCTTTGAGTAGCTACCAAAAGAGTATAGGTTTAAGCCATTATCTAAATCGTAACCCATGTTGTAAAACAACGCGTAATCTTCAAGCTCTGCTTTACCAAAACGATGGTTGTAACGATCAATAGTAAATTCGCGTGGGTCTAGGCTGCCATCATCAAGGCGGCTGTATTGTTCGCGTGGGTCAAAACCAGAGCGTTGAGTAGGATCGTTATCACGGTACTCAATTGATACGTTTACAAAGCCTTTATCAGATAATGAAAAACCAGAGTTTGCACTAATAGTACGAGTGCTACCGTCGTTTACTTCTCGGTCATCACCGGTATTAAAAGCTAAGTTGCCGTTTGCATCTGCATAAGTACTTTCAAGATTTGGAGCGCCCGCCATTTGCGTGTCGTATTGCCCGTAAGTAACGCTTACGCTACCGCCTTCAGATGCATCTTTAAGGATTATATTAATAACACCCGCAATTGCGTCTGAACCGTATTGCGCTGCTGCACCGTCGCGTAATACTTCTACGCGCTTAATTGCCGATGTAGGGATCATGTTTAAGTCAACGGCAGTTGAACCACGACCAACTACGCCACCTAAGTTTAAAAGCGCACCAGAGTGACGACGTTTACCATTTATAAGTACTAATGTGTGATCAGGTGCCAAACCACGTAAAACAGCAGGGCGAGCATGGTCAGTGCCATCTGCAACTGTTGCGCTTGGGTAGTTAAAACTTGGTACTTGGTTAGCAAGTACTTGGCTAATTTCAAGCTGACCTGTGCTGGCCATATCGCCGCTTGTAATAATATCAACAGGTACTGAGCTTTCAGCAATACTGCGTAAACTGCGGCGCGTACCGGTTACTGAAATTACTTCGATATTTTTTTCTGCTTGATTGTCTTGCTCTGCGGCAACAGCCATAGAATATGGCGTGCTAAGTGCAGTAGTAACGGCCAGGCTAAGTGCTAATTTATTTGCAGATAAACGCTTAAAAGTCATTAATTGTTCCCCAAGAACTGCTATTTGTTAATGATTAGAAAAGGAGCGCATCATATAGAAGCGATCACATCAGTGCAAAGATAAAAACTATCTAAGTTATGCTAAGTTGTTAACAAGTGAGGTCACTGTTTACGGGTTATATAGACGTTTGGATCGTTGTAGTTGCAACTTTGTGTCGAATGGTTGCGAATTCAAGGAGATTTTAGATAAAAGTTAGTAAGACGTAAAAAGGCCAAGCAAATGCTTGGCCTTTCAATTTTTTAAGTTTAGTAATTTAAATTATTCAGGGGCAACTTCAAGCGTTGTAAATAATGCATAACGTCCTGCATCTACACCTTCTTCATTTACGGTAACTTTGTTAGAGGTTTCGATTAAGTATAGACCAGGCTCTTTCCACGTAATTGTAAACATACCTTCTTTATCGGTCGTTACTTTTACTTCGCCACGATCGTTACGGTAGCGTGTGTCGCCTTTTAAAATACTTACTTCAATGCCTTCGCCGGCAGATTTACCATCTTGTAAAAGCTGAAACTTAGCGCTTTCACCTACAAATAAGTCATTTGGATGTGTTGGACCGCTAAGCTCTAAGCCTAAACCTAACTGTGCAGGCTTTGAGGTGCCATTTCGGCTTACAAATGTATCTACTGTTGAAATAACCTTCGTTGTAGTTACATCTTTAGCATTGCTTGGTAACTTAGCGTCTGTTTTTTTACCAAATACGCGCTTGCGCTTGCCTTCTTCATTTTTGTAGAAGGTCATGTACATTGGCTTTTGGGTCATTGCAATGTGGTAAGTACCTTGCTCTGTTAAGCTTACCGCAGCTGAGCTTTTACGTTTTAAGTAATAAGCACGGATCGTTTCAGATACTGGCTCACCATTAGGCGCAAGTGCCATTAATAACGTATCGTCGTACTCGGCGCCTTTTTCTTTAGGTTTAAAGGCTTTGTCTGGTGCAAAAATTTCGTTTGAAATGCTTGCGTCAATCATTACGTAATGCGCTTTATCGCCTGATAAAGATGTATGCGAAGGTAGTAACCAACGTCCGTGTGCACTTGCTGAAGTTGACACTAAAGCAGATAAGCTCAATGCGCCGATTAATGCAGTTTTTAATAAATTAATTTTCATTATTTTTCCTTTGCTTAAATTCTAGTAATAAAATAAGTGCTACTTAGTGTTACTCAGTGCTTACAGTGACGAAACTTTGTGAAAACTCGTTTTTACCATCAATTGTAATTTTTCCTGACTTTGTTAAATCAAGCTCAACGCGGGTGTAATCTCTGCCGCCTTCTTCGCGTACAACTTCAATATTAAGTAAGTATTTACCTGGTTTTACTGGATTACCGTCTAAATCGTTACCTTGCCAATTTATGGTGTAAGTGCCGGCACGCTTTGTTGCACCGCTAATGCCGTCAAAATTAATATCGCTTTTACCCGCTTTACGCCACCATTGGCGTAGGTCTTTAAACCATTCTGCTTTTTGCACCCAAAGTGCAAGCGTAGTAACGTGCTTACGCTCTGGCGTTTCCAGCCAAACCGCAACATATGGGCGGTGATACGGTTGTACTTCTAAGTCGGGAAGCGTTAATTCAACTTCTAACTGTGGGGTTTGCGCATGCGCTGTTGTTTGAAAAAACGCAGCTACTAGCAGTAATGCGGCGCTTATAAATAATTTAAATTTAACCATTAAGACACTCCTTTTATTTGTGGAACCCAACATAAATAAATAACCAGTGGAGTTGCTACTCCTAGTACAGTTATCCATATTCCTGCTAAGCGTTTTTTTCTATTTTGAAATAAAATAATCATGCCGGTAATGGCAAATAAAATCATCAGTACGGCGGATATATCAATTACCCAGCTCCATACTTCGCCGCTATGGCGACCTTTATGTAAGTCGCCAATAAGGCTTAAAAATCCACCTGTTTGGTAATCAAGATTTAGCTCGCCAGTTGTAAAATCAAGCTCTGCGTAGGCAAACCCTGCAGGTAGCGGGTAGTCGAGCATGACAAGCGCATCTTCTTTTTCCCATTCAATGCTTTTTACTTTAGTAAGTGCATATTGCTTGGCCAAGTAAGCTTCTATTTCTGGGTAAATCGTTGGCAGCGTATCTAGTTGTGCATTTGCTTTATCAACAAGAGCTGCTGGGATCATTGCCGTTACTTGACCATTATTTTTATCGTTTTTAAGCCAATCAATATGGTTGAGCACAATGCCGCTAACACAAAATAAAATAAGCAAAAAAAACAAAGCTGTAGAAATATAAATGTGTAGTGCACGGCTTGTACTGTACAAAGTCCGTTTATTAATTAACGCCATAAGTAATTTGATATTATAAAATTTACAACATGATAATGATTTGTATTAGCTATTACAAATTTACTTACTCAACTTTACATTAAATTTTGAATTTAAGGGAATGCGCTGGTTTAAGGTATGTATCTTAACTTTAGTTATTAACCTGGCTCTGCTTGATATTCAGATTATCTAATGTTCAGGTGGGGCGGACGGTCTTAAAATAAGGTAGATCATTACCGATATTTCTATAACGGCAACAAGGTAAATAACCCAAATAGGGGCTGCAGAATAAAGTAAAAATATAAACCCAATTAACATACCGATGGCGGCGTAGCATTTGGCTTTTATAGGCACTACTTTATGTGCTTGCCATTGTTGTAGCGTTGCACCATAACGAGGATGGTTAAGTAACCAGTGTTCGAGCGCGGGAGATGAGCGAGTAAAGCAAGTTAGCGCTAAAATAAAAAATATAGTCGTGGGCATTACGGGTAATACAATACCTATAATACCGAGCGCAACAAGTAGTAAACCAAGCGCTTTAAGCCATAAATTTTTATAACAAACAAGGGCTGCTTTTATTTTCACTTACGCTCATTTCACTTAATTACAGTTATATTAAATTGTAAGCTAATTAGCCGGTAATTCGAAGTGGTACATAACAAGCAAATATAAAAATAATACACATAAAGCTCTATTTATAGATTGAGTACTGTGTGCTACATCATATAAGATAATTTTTATAATTATTTTTCAGTTGCTTAGCTTTTATATAGGTAGGGAAACAATAACAATAATTTTAAGTTGTTTAATTAAATAAGAGGATTTTTAAATATGATTCAAAACTCAGCACTGTTTTTACTCATTTTATTTGGCTTACATCTTTATACTCGCTCGCAAATGCATCCTAAAAAAGTTGAGAACGCATCAGATACGAATTTGGTGAAAATTCATTTATATTTTCAGTCTTATTAGCTTTATTTACAATGAGTGTAATTTGGTATGTTGATGACTCAGCAAGTAGATGAATTTCTTTTGCAGTTAAAGTATCAATTTGCGCTAGGCGTTACTAAAGAAGATGAGCTTTACACTCTGCCAAGGTGTGAACGTAATGCGGTTAGCATGTTAAAGCAAATATGTTCAGATCAAACGTCTGAATTTTCCCTGCCAAAGTCTACATGTGAAAAAGCAAAACAGTACTTCAAATAAAAAAGGCTGCGCTTGCAGCCTTTTAAATTAATTTTACGTACTAAGTTTAGAGCTAACTTAAAATTAGCTTAGAAGTTAGCTTAGAAGTAATAACCTAAGTTAATGTTGAAGCGACGTTCTGTGTCGCCATCACCAATAATTGTTCCGCCAATAAATGGCTGGTTACGAGCTTGAATAAAGTCGAAGTAACTAAAGAACCCACCGGCTGCTACGCTCATACCCGTTACGTTCATCCATGTATCTGCGCTGTCGTCAGACTTGTCGTAAATAATGCCGTAATCGTTATAAAACTGAATGTCAGTAACCGGGCCCCAATCAAGCGAGTAATTGTAAGCTACGTTAAAGTTGGTCATAGTTGCTTTGCTTGATACGGTATCGTAGTAAGCGTATGCAGCAACAGCAAAACGTTCGCTGTTATCGTCTAGGTCGTAGTCGTATTCACCGTGTTGAAATTGAATATTCCAGTTGTTAATTGTGCTATCAACATGAAATGCCCATGCACCGTAGTTACCAGCACGATCTTCACCATCATGTAACCCGCCACTCAGTAATGAAAAGCCAATGTCGGTAGTTACATTCTTGCTGTGCTCAATTTGATAAGTCGCACGACCAGCAAATGTATTATATTCGCCAATTTCGCCTGCAGGTTCTGCATAAGTACCTTCGTCAGCTGCACGAGTGCCTACTATGTCGTAAGAGTAGCGATGACTTTTATCTGATGCTGAACCATCTACGCCGCCTAGCTCGTCATTTTTAAAGAAACCTAAGTCTAGCTTCCAGTTGTCTTTAAGCTTACGTTTAACAACCACACCTAAATCAAAGTCGTCTTCTAGCCCTACATAATAGTTAGTGCTGAAAAAGTAGCTGTGCGAGTTGTATGGACCATTACCAAAAGGCACGTTTGTTATACCTGCTTGGCCTTCCCAGCCATCGGTAAACTCGTAACCTAAGTAAGCATACTTAACAACGGTCATGTAATCGTAAAAACGAATTTCACCATTTAACGAAATATCGTTAATTTCGCCAGACACATTTAAACGAAAAATATCAAAATCGAAGTCGCCGCCGCGATCTTCATTATCATCATCGTATGAGTTAATGCTGTAGTTAGCACGGATAGCACCACCAATTTTTATGCCTTCGTCTTTTTTCTCAGGCTCTGCAACAGCAACTACTTGGGTATCTGCTTTTTTGCTAATATCGGCTACTTGCTGTTCATGTTGCTTATTGATTTGTTGCTGTTTTGATTTTTCTTCAACCAACTGATTTTCAAGCAATTGCATTTGTTGCTTTAGTTGTTTTAATTGCGCTTGAAGCGTATCGAGATCTGCTGCATAAGAAGTGCTTGTAACACCACCTAGAACTAGTGCTAGTGTTAATTTTGAGAGTTTAGTCATAATAGCCGCTCTGATTGTGATTAAAAAATAAAAAATTCAAGGCGTAAAAAAACGCCTTACGTTTAGAGTAAGTACAAAAACTATGTGTTTTTTTTATTGTTTATTCTTTAGGAGCTTGAGTAAGCGCACCAACTTCTAGTAGGGGTGATGCATCTAATTTATCTGCATCCATCATTGCTGCTACGCGCTGCATTGATGAGAGTAAAAGACTCTGTTCCCATTCAGCTAGTGCAGAGAACTTTTCAATAAAGTGTTCTTGCAATGGCTGAGGTGCTTTTTCAAGTAACTCTTTTCCTTTGTCGGTGAGGTATAAACTCACTCGTCGTTTATCCATTTGACTGCGTACGCGTGTTACTAAATCTCTACTTTCGATTCTGTCGAGAATGTTGGTGACGGTTGCCGGGCTTAAATTTACATTTTGGGCAATACGACTGGCCGTTATGCCATCTGTTTGAGAAACTTCCTGCATTATAAGCAGTTGTGGCCCCGTTAAGCCTGCCGTTTTATTAAGTTGCTTAGAATGTAGATCAATTGCACGGATCACTTTACGTAAAGAAACTAATAACTCGTCATATTTTTTCATTTGCTTGTCTCGTCGAAAGAGCGGTGGTTTGCCGTAATCGCGAAATGTTACACATCAAATAAATTGAATTCAAATTATATATTGTATTTAAACCCGATTTTATGGGTTTTTATTAGTTTGAGCTGTAATTAATATCAGCATAATGTATTTGCATATAATTAAATGTTCTTAACAAGTTGTTAGCTAAGATTTGCGCACAGTACGTATGTTGGCGCTTATTCGCAAGTTTTAACGGTTAGACTTTAGTATTATTTAATAACAACTGTTAGTACAAAGTAATTGTTTGTAAGTTACCTGTGTAAATATTAATCCGCTATGAATAAATTAATACACAGTGCATTTAGTATAATCAATATTTAGTGCGTATAGTTTATACTTTGAGCATGCTTTATTGTGTGCGTATTAGCACCAAAAATCTTTAGTATCAGTATTATAGGACAAGGTATGAAATTATCGCCATCAGTCAGTATTGAGCACACCGAAACCGGTCTTGAATTCATTAATGTAACGAGTAATTTGTGTGATGCAAAAATATTTTTGCAGGGCGGGCAAATTACCGAGTTTAAGCCTAACGGTAAGGCGCCGCTTATTTGGGTATCACAAAATGAAACTTTTTTAGAAGGTGCCAGTATACGTGGCGGAATCCCTATTTGTTGGCCGTGGTTTGGTACACATGTTAATGATGGTTGGCCCGCTCATGGTTTTGCACGTACAAGTTTATGGCAGGCAGACGAAGTACACGAGTCTGACGAACAAATTACAATAAGCTTAAAGTTACCAATGAAGTTAGTTAACACAACGTATTGGTCGCATCAGTCAGCATTAAAAGTAGAGTTTGTATTAAGCGATAAATTACAGGTTCGTTTAACTACAGCTAACTTAGGAAATACGCCATTTAGTTTTACCCAAGCACTGCATACATACTTTCCTACATCGGACATAAAAAATACTCATGTTGATGGTTTGCAAAACGCACAATATGTTGAGTTTGGTGAAGGACCATTTTTGCAAAATGAAATTGTTGGCTTTGAACGCGAAACCGACATGGTTTATACACAAGCAAGTACAAAGCAAACCATAAACACACCCGAGGGTGTTATTAGTGTAAGCCGCGAAAATTCAAGTTCGTGTGTACTTTGGAACCCGTGGATTGAAAAATCAAAACGTTTATCTAACTTTGCTGATGACGAATATAAAACAATGGTGTGTTTAGAGGCTGCTAATGTTTTAGATGATGCAGTAACGCTTGAGCCAAAACAAAGCCATACTTTAATAACTACCATTAGTTGGCAAGCTAATAATAATTAAAAGCAGTGAAAGGGACTAATTGTGTTTAACAATCAACAAATAATGGATTTACCAAAGCATAGTGATATTAGCTTTAAGCCTTTGGCAGATAAAGCACTACTGCACACGCAACTTAATTGGCTCGCATTTTACATTCCTTTGATAGGAGTGCTAATTGCTGTTTGTTATTTTAACGAGACTTTTGCTAATAATGCACAAACGTACTTATTAATAGGCGTACCAATTTTAGTAGTTATATCAATGCTGTACAACATGCTGGGTATAAAGCTGCAAGGAGTGGCTGTACGCAGTCACGATATTGCTTTTAAAAAAGGAATTATTTGGCAACAAGTTACTATATTGCCACTAGCGCGTGTGCAACACATAGAAATACACAGAGGACCAATAGAGCGAAAGCTCGACCTTGCTAGCTTAAAGTTATTTAGTGCTGGTGGCGTAAGTGCTGATTTGCAAATTAGCGGTTTAACCCATGATGATTGTAAAAATATACGTCAGTTTGTACAAAGCTATCGTCAAGAAAACACGTGCCCAGAATTAGAGTTTGCTGATGAATAGCGCAACAACAGATGAGCAAACGCGCACTTTGCATTGGCAAAAGGTATCGTCTTGGGCGCTTTTATATTTTGTAGTGCACTTTAGTGTGCGATTTATAAAGGATGGCTTACTTAACTTATTACCAATGCTTGTCGTGTTTGTTACACAGGTCGAAAACAAACTGTTTTGGGCGCAAGTAGCGGGCGCAATTGCCTTGGTTTCGTTACTTGTTTACTCATTTTTATATTTTTTAAATTTTCGGTTTTGTATAAGTGACGAGAACGAAATACTGCTTAAAAAAGGTGTATTTAAAAAAGAGCGAATTACCCTTAGTTTTGCTCGCGTTCAAAATGTAAATGTTGCTGAGCCGTTTTACTTTATCCCCGTAAATTTAGTTAATTGTATTGTTGATGCCGCCGGTAGTGTGTCGCAGGAGGTTGTTTTACCTGGGCTGACAAAAGACTATGCACAGCAGATTCGCAAACAAATTTTTGCTTTTAAAGCGCAACAACAAGAAACAAAACTCGATGAGCAAAGCGAAACAGATATTACCGAAAACAGTCTGCGCATTAGTAACAAAGAAATAGCCAAGTTTGGTTTAATGTCTAACATGGCAATATTAGCTATTGCAGCGCTTGCTCCGTTTATAAATATGCTCATCGACTTTTTAGAAAAAGAAATAGTATCTAAAGTTGAGGGATTTTATCAGCAAGAGCTTGGCATAATGGCAAATGCAGCTACGTTTGCGATGATCACTCTTATTGCCATGTTAGTTTTAATGGCTGTTATGCTTTCGGTGACTATGTCGCTTATTCGTTTTTATAACTTTGAACTTTACTTTAAAGGTCAAAAGTTTAAGCGTATTGCTGGGTTGTTAGAACGCCACCAGTTATCCATGAGTATGGATAAGGTGCAGTCTATTGTTATAAAGCAAAATTTAATGGGGCGGATATTAAAGCGATTTACCGTTGAATGTTTACAAGCGAGTAGTGGTGGTGCGATTGCAGGTGTTGCAGCTAAAAAAAATAAGCAAACACTCGTATTACCAGTACTAAGCGCCGAGAAAGTAGATAGCGTGTGCCAATGGATTTACCCGTGGTTTAATAGTAAAAAACTCGCTTTTAAGCGCGCAGAGCGAGCGCTTTTGTATAAAAACTTAGCTTTTTATGCATTATTTCCCAGTGCATTAGTGTTTGGTTTTTGTTTTATTACCGAAACTAACAGCTTGATTAGCCTTGGCGTACTTGCTGTTTTTTCTGGCTTAGTGATCTTGTCGTATCAACGTTATGGCTATTATTTACATGAAGATAATGGTCGATTTTATATGGTTGTACGCAAGGGTATGATTGGTGTGCATTATCGTGTTTTTGAGCTTTATAAAGCGCAAAGTGCACGCGGTATAAGTACGTATTTAATGCGTAAATCAGGCTTAAAAAGCTTATACATACAACTTGCTTCAGGTTTTGCTTTCATGCCCTACATAAAGCAACAAGATGCTGACTTTATTATTGATTTTACAATTAAGCAGATTGAGTCAGATACTCGCAGCTGGATGTAATACCTCTTCATTAAAAAAACAAGGCATGTGTAAATACACATTTGCACATGCTTTATTACACTTTCTTACTGCCCATGAAAGACATTTAATAATACCCTAGATGGTATTAAGGAATTATTTTAGGGACACTCATGAAAAAAACACTTATCGCTTCTGCTTTATTACTCTCTGCACCAAGCTTTGCCGCTGATTGGCAAACTATTCATACCGAACACTTTAATATTCACTATAGTATTGAGCATACTGACTTTGCTAAATCGAGCGCAATAGAGCTTGAAATAGTGCGTACTAAAGTGCTTGAGCAGCAAAACCGAGCACTCGATAAAACAGTTGATGTAGTGGTGTTTGATCCCTTAAATGCAGCCAATGGCTTTGCGCTACCTACCTCAAATAATCCTGTAATGGCGCTTTTTACAACCCCACCACAATCCGATACAGTTATATCAAACAGCGCTGGCTGGCAGCAATTACTTATACTGCATGAATATATTCATTTAGTGCATTTAGCACAGCCTACACGTAACGATTGGCAGCAAAAAGTACGTAGCATATGGGATTTATACGACTTAACCTACAGCAATACACCACGCTGGGTAGCCGAAGGTTATGCCACGTTAATTGAGTCTAAAATGACGGGGCGTGGGCGTTTGTTTGATAACTATTCTGAGTCAATACTGCAAGAATTTGCTCAACAGGGCGCACTGCCAGCCTATGGGCAATTAAATGGCGAGCAGGGTTTTATGGGCGGCTCAATGGCGTATTTAATGGGGAGTCGCTTTTTAAATTGGTTAGAGAAAAACTATTCAGAGCAAATACTTGATAGCGTTTGGACGCGAATGCAGGGCGTAAAAACGCGTGATTTTGATGAGGCATTTAGCGGTGTGTTTGGGCAAAGTGCAGCCAAGCTATATCGCCGATTTATAGCTGAATATACCTATAAAGCAATGCAAATAGAGCAAGGAGAGCCTTTACTTAATAGTGAGCTTTGGCTTGAGCTTAACTTATATGCAAGCAATCCTGCTCTTTCAAAAGATGGGAGTAAAATTGCAATTGTTGAGCGAGATAAAGAGAGTAATACCAAGCTCATAATTTACAGCACTGATGACAACATTAAAGCGCAAGAAGAGTTTACTAAAGCGCAAAAAGAGCTACTCGAAAACGATGCACAAGACATCCCCGATACAGCGCCAAGTGTATTTAAGCGTGAACAAAAACAAGTGCTTAATCAAATTAACCGAGCCGGTATTGCAAACCCGCAATGGGTAAATAACACAACGTTATATTTTAATGCGTACAGCAATGAAGAGTCGGGTATTTATAACAAAGTGTCTGACATATTTAGCTATAACACTGAGACTGGTAATATTGAACAGCTTACCGAGCTTGCTGGTATACGCCGCTTTAACGTAACCAGTAACGGTGAAACCTTATATGGCGAACAAATAAGAGACGGTTACTCTGAATTAGTGAAGGTTGACCTCAATACGCAAACCATCACGCCATTATTTACAAAAAGCCTTGAGACAACTTACGATTACCCAATTCTCAGTCCTGATGAGACTAAGTTAGCTTATTTATCAACGTCATTAAATGAAAACTGGCAGTTGTATATACAAGATATAAACGGCGAACAACAGCTATCGGTACCTATGCCAAACGGGTATCAATATTTAAGTCAGCCGAGCTTTAGTCTTAATGGCGAGTCACTTTACTTTGTTGCAGGCTTAAATAGCGCCACCGATATTTATAATTATCATATTAAAAGTAAAACGCTCACCAAGTTAACCCAAGGACAAGAGGCAGTTGCCCACCCAATTGAAATGGCTGATGGCTCGCTGCTCTATTTTTCGATAACCGCAGATGGACCAAATGTAAAAACACTGCCAAAAGCTAAAAATAGCACTGTAGTTACTGAGTTTGCAGCTAACAAAAAAGCACCGTTGCTAATAGTAAACGAACATACACTTCCAAAAGCCAAAATATATACACACGAAACTACAGAGCAAACAAATTACAACGTACTCGACCAGCACGCTACTTTCGCGATTGGCTCTCAGTATTATTCGGCTTCAACAAGTTTGTTAGATTTAAGCATTAAAAGTAGCGACTTATTAAAACAGCTCGACTTGCAAGCGGGGTATAGCACTGATTTACACGATGGAGCACTGCACGGTGGTTATGTGCAGGCAAAATATAATGCGCTTGATGTAAAACTAAAACTAGCACTGTTTGACTACAATTTAAATACATCGCGCCAGTACCAAGCAAGTTTAAATGCCGACATAGATGCCCGTGGTGGTTTTGCCGCAATAAGTTACCCAGTTAAATTTGGGCAGCTAAGTGTCACGCCAGAGCTTGCCTACAATTACACTGATTATAAGCAAAGCCATAAAAATTGGACGCGTTTAGGCGTTGCTCAAAATTGGCAATATGATCGTCAAGATTTTGCAATAGGGCAAAGTGTTTATGCGAATTGGTACGATGGCAGCACCAAAAATAATAATTGGCAAGGTTACGATTTAGCCGCCCAAATTTTTGGTAAAGCGTTTGGTATTCCTCTTTATGCAAACTTTGATCAAAAGCAACGTGACGACAGCAGCCTTGCATTAGGTGGCTTTAGCTCAAACCTTATTAATCAGCAGCAAAGTAGTGATTATGTACTTTCATCTGAGCTGCCTTTTTACAGCGCAACTGCAAAGCGCTATCAAGGTTACGGTGGCGGCTTTAGCCTTAAAGAAGGCATGCCGTGGTTTTATTACAAGCAACATCAACTCGATGATGTTGTATATGCACAAAGTTACGGCTTAAAGTACCAAGGTGATTTTAGTTTTGGAATGGGCCCTGCGGGTGTAAACGATTTAACGTTTAATATGGGGCTTTCGCGAGTAGAAGGCGATAGTTTTGAAGATGAAATGCGAGCGTGGTTAAGCTTTTATTATTCACTTTAACGTTTAAAGTTAACCACGGTTTGGCTAAGTTATTTGTCCATTTGTAACGACAGTAACTTAGCCTGATATACATTAAGTTTTTGATTATCACGTTCTAGCTCGATTGCTTTTTCAAGTAAGGTTTGAGTTTGTTTAGCATTACCCTGTTGATAGCGAATTTTAGCGAGTTCTAAATATAATTCTGCGATATACGGCGCTTTGGTAATAGCTTGCTCGAGGTGGTTTTTTGCTTTGTTTATTTGCCCTAGTTGTAAATCGTTTTTAGCGATTACAAGCAGTTCATAAGGGTCGCTCTCTTTATTAACTAATCGCTTAGTTAATTTTTCTGCGAGTTCATTTTTCCCCAACTGTTTTGCTAACAATTTATAATTACTAAGCAGGTTAATACTAGGTGCTTGGTTATCGAGTGCTGTTTGATAAATTATCTCTGCATTTATTAGGTCGCCAGCACGGCGATGTAAAATTCCCGCCATATTAAATAACTCAGGGTCATTAGGAGTGTATTTGTTTGCTTGTAAAATAAGTGAGTAGGCAGTATCGAGCTGTTCTTCTGCTAATGCCGTAGCAGCTAAATTACTATAAAACTTAGAAACTAAATCGTTGTAATCGGCACTGCCTGAATAAAAACTACCACGACTAGGAAAGTAGTCAATTAAAGTACCCACTCTAAAAATATCAATAATATTCTCATCTTCTTTTGGTGCATATACTTTTGTTTTAAAATGGTTAGCTACATAAACAAGGTTACTTTCTTTTGCATACACCGGCTCGCTAGTTACTTCTTGAAAGCTGGTTTCTAAGCCAAGCGTTTGTGCATAGCTTTGTGTTAAAACGGCTAAACTTATGCAGTTTCCTTGAGAAAGATTTAAAGTTTGAGCTGAAGTAAGTGTATCGCCATGGTATTTAAAATTAGCTAAGTGGCTTTCGAGGTAGTTGAAAATAATGCGGTCATCGCGGATATGAGATTGCCTTTGATTTTTGGCATAGGCTAATAACTTTTCTTTTTCAGCGGTTGGCAACTCAAAAATACTGTGCTCAGAAAGGGTATCTAGCTTGTTAAACAAAGAGTGATTAAATAGCTGTTCAAGCTGTATTTTTTGCTCTACTTGCTGAACTTTGGTTGTGTTACATCCAACTAAACATAAAAAAGTAATACAGACTGCTATTTTGTAAAACATCATAAATCCACTCCATTGTTAAATTTTACATTACAATGGGGTGGATTTTTAATCAAGTGTTTGCTGTGTGGCGCTTATTAGAACGATTTTTTTGTGACTGTTTTTTACGTTTTCGGCGAGTAAACCATAAATAAAAGCCCGTGCCGGCTAGCCACACAGGGCTCAAGCCAATTACGCACCACAGTATTTTACTAATAAGCCCTGCAAAGTAGCCAAAGTGAAGCTTTCTAAAGCTATCAATTACTTGCCAGCCAACACCTACTTCGCGAATATCCCAGTTAGCTATGTGCTCGCCAGTTAGCTTGTCGTAGCTAACCGTATTGGCATATTCGCTCGCAAGCGGGTTGGTTGTATCTACTTCGCCAAATAAAGTAATGTTTTCGTCAGGCTCGAGTGGCATAACTAAAAACGTGCCGTTAAAAGTGGGTATTTGTTTTTTACTATTGTCTAGTATGTGTTGAAAAGAAATATCGCTACTGTGTAAGTTTTTGGTTAGTACAAAGTGTTCTTCTTCAGCGTGTTCAATAACTTCGTGATACCACACCGCCCAGTTAAAGTAGCCACCTGTAATAGCTAAAATAATAATGATGGGAGATCCTATAACCCCCGTCATTTTATGAATGTCGCTAAGTACTATTTGCAGTGTTGCACGCCAGCGCACACTAAATAGACGCTGCCAAAATTTACGATAAATAATAAGCCCAGTAATACCTAACACCAATAAAAACAATGCAAAAAAGAAGCCTAGAACAGTGCCGGTTTGCCCTGGTAAGTTTTTAAAGTCGTTAAGTAAAAAGGTGTAATGCAGTTCTAAAAACCAATCAGTAAAATAATGGCTGGTACCTACAGGCTCTGACAAAATGTCACCCGTATACTGGTTTAAATGAAACTTATACCATTGCTCTGTCCCGCGTTTAACTAAGTAAACCCGATCCGCAGTATCATCGTTAAATATTTCCCAACTACCTACTACATACTCTGGGTAAGTATGCTCTGTTTTAGCAATTAATTTATCGATTGGCATACGCTCTGGTAATGCTTTTACAACAAAGTGACTGCTTGGCATAAGCAAGCCATCTATTTCACTTTTAAAAACTAATACACTGCCAGTAATGCTAATAACAATCAGCGGAATAATTGCTGTAAGAGCGACCCAACTGTGAATTTTAAAAAGAGTTTTTCTCATAGATAGCTTTATACGTAGTAGTTAATGTTTTGCGCATGATAACAACTATCATTTTTATTTAAAAGTTGGTGTTATAACTTTCAATAAAACCTACTAACTGTGAACTTAATTCCACGCTTTTGTATACCCAACTTGCCAGTACCCAAAACAAGAGTTTGCTATTTAGTTGAGTTAAACTTGCTCCGCTTTACAATGCCGCGCTCATGGTAAAAACCTTTTAAAACAAATGTTTGATAAAAGCTTTTATTTGTATTTTTAATTAACAGTTATTTAACGAACGAGGTTGTTTTGGCGCATTATTTGCCTATATTGTCTTCATTTATTTTGGTGTTTAGTTTTTTACCATTATTAAATAAAATTCGAAAAAATCGTAGTGTCTCAGGTTTATCACTATTAATGATGACATTTGGGTTGGCGCAGAGCCTTTACTTTATAACTTACAATATTTACTTTGAGCGTTTTTATATTGCATTACCATTTTTTGTAACGGGTGCATTAAGCGGGCTTATTTTGTATTTTTTTGCACGTTTCAACGCAGCTCCACGAGAGCGTGTGCAGTTGGTTACCATGTTAGGTTTTTCGTTACTGCCTTTTTCGCTGCTTTTAAATTCTAATCTTGATACTGCAACAGTGTTAAATGCTTTAACTTATGTAGGGCTTGTGATGAGTTCGGTACGAGTTATGCCGCAAACTTATAAAACTCTGCGTACGGGTAATGTGAGTAATTTAAGCGCACGCTATTTTAGCTTACAGTTTATTGCAGGTATTTGTGGTTTAATTGTTGAGCTTACAGCTGCTGTACCAAGTACGGCGCACTTACTTATGTTTATTATGCTATTGCTTACCAATGCGGTGCAATTTGGTTGCATGCAATATTATAGAATGCGACCAGCAATTATTTAAACGCTACTTTCATTCCTATTTAGCTTTGTTTATGGCAAATTACTTTATCTAATAAAAGGATAAAGTATGAATTGGAATCAGTTTGGGTATTTCTGTCGTGTTTATAGCTCTAAAACACTCAGTGCAGAGCAAAAAGTTGAATTAAGTACGCAGTCACATTTAAATGTTTATACCAATAGCGGTATGGACGGTAAATTAGCACATGATTTAGCGACGCAAATTGCATCTCAAGATGAAGCAACGTCGCAAAAACAAGCTACGCATTATCAATGTTTACCAGAGTTAGTTGATGAATTTAAGTTTGAGTCTAAGGGTTGGCTTGGTTACTTAACCATTGTGTTTGTTATTTATGTTTTATCCTCTTTGTTGTATCAGTCTTTTGTTGTGCCTACTTTTGTAGAGATATATAGCACGCACACAGTTTCTTTAAATCATGTATTTGATGATTATTTTACTTATTGGTATGTGCCAATCATTTTATTGGTTTTATTATTAAGTATTATTTTTACAGTTATTTTAAAGCTTAAAAAAGCGAGTGCTCTAACAGAGCTACAGCCTTTTTCAGGTTTATTTAAAGTCCTCATTCCTCGCCAATTAATTAATAAATACAACTCTTTAATTACCACGTTATTATTTCCAAGTAATTATAAAGAAGGTGTTAAAGCTTCTACACCCCAAACCGAGCATTTAGCCAAATGCGAGTTGTTAGGTTTAGAAACACAAAAAGAATTTAAAGCGTTATTAAAGCAGCAGTTAAAATTGCTTAATGCGCATATTAAAAGCTATATAAATAAGCTCGTTATTATTTATGGTTTAGTCATTGTTGTGTCTATTTACCTGTTTGTTAAAGCGGCTTATCAACCAATATTTATGCTAGGAGATGTGTTATGAAAACGAAAGGATTTACGTTAATAGAGTTGATGGTGGTGGTATCTATTATTGGTGTTTTAGCTGCGGTTGCTCTACCTCAGTACAGTAAGTATATGCAAAAAGCAGAACTTGTTGACCCACTTGCAATGGCTGCTGCCATTCGAGAAGACGTTACTGTTTATTATCTTGAAAACAGACGCTTTCCAGCAAGTAATGAGCAAGCGGGTGTACCTGCAAGTAAGTTCTTAATTGGTAATAGAGTGACGGGCATCACAGTCGATAATGGTGCTATTCATATTAGCCTCGGTAATAAAGCTTCACAGCCTTTGCAAAATACAGTTTTAACATTCAGACCAGCAGTAGTAACAGGAAGCCCTACAAGTCCAATTGCATGGTTATGTGGATTTGACGAACCAGTAACTGGCATGCAAGCAGTTGGCGAAAACAGAACAACAGTACCAAAAGACATTTTACCTTCAGCGTGTATATAAAATAGTTTAGGGGATTAAAATGCAATTAACTATTCATCAAATTGATGCATTTACGAGTGAGTTGTTTAAAGGTAATTACGCGGCAGTGATCCCACTTGAATCGTGGTTAAGTAACGATTTAATGCTAAAGATTGGCGCTGAAAATAACGTATCTGAAACTGCTTTTACCTGCCAGCAAGACGATGGCAGTTTTGTTATTCGCTGGTTTTCACCGTTAATGGAAATAGATTTTTGTGGTCATGCCACACTTGCGGCAGCCTATGTTTTATGTGAAGAGTATAAAACATCGCAAATTCGCTTTATTGCTGATGCGGTGGGTGAGCTAATCGTTAATAAAAACGCTGACGGTAGCTTTGCAATGACCTTTCCTAAACAAGCACCAGTTGAGTTACAAAATGTACCGCAGCAATTGCTTGATGGCTTGTCTATACAACCGAGTAAAGTACTTAAAAATCGTCAAGCTTACTTTGCTATTTACGAAAGCGCTGATCAAATAATTGAATTAACAACTAACTCTGAACTTTTAAAAACACTTCATCCACTGGATGTAGTGGCTACAGCACCTAGTGATGATTACGATTTTATATCTCGTTATTTTTGGCCCGCAAGCGGTGGCGACGAAGATTATGTAACAGGCTCTATTCATACGGGGTTAGCCCCTTTTTGGGCGCAGAAATTAGGAAAAACTACGTTAAGTGCTTATCAAGCTTCAAGCAGAGGCGGGGAGTTAAGCTGTGAAGTGGGTGATACAACGGTAACTTTAACCGGACATGCTGTAAGGTATTTAAAAGGCACTATTTATATTTAATTTTTAAATCTCGCTCTATAAAAAAGGCCACGTTTAACGTGGCCTTTTTGCTCAATTTTAGAAGTTACTTACGCTTCTAACGCTTTTGCAATTAAACGGTCAATATATTTTTTATGCGCTTTAGTTGCTGTATCAGCTCCCCACGCCACACTAGTATCGGCTATTTGAGTTAGCTGATATAACGCCGCTGTTTTAGCTAAGTTATCGTATTTACTTGCTCTGCCAAGACCTGCAATCGCGATTAGCTGATTCACATACTCTATTTGTAAGTTGTGGCTAATAGAGTTTGCGTCTTTGCTTTTTACAAAAATGTTGGCGGTTAAATCTTCCATAAACTGAGTTAGGCTATATTCGTTACCGTACAAAGCTGTGTCAGAAATACGCAGCAATACGGCTGGGTGTAATAGCTGCGCAAGTACAGATTTTTGCATACCTAAAATCATTTTGTGTGCTTTAGGGTCTTCATTTTTACCAAAGTGATTAAAGCCACGACGTTGCAGTTGTAAGTAGCTGTATAGAGGTTGCATGTTTTGCAGTACGTCTGGTGCAAATACAAACTTGGCTAATATATCCATTGCTTGTGTTTGACGCTCAAGCGATACCGGTGTAAATGGTTTATCTGCGTTTGTATCACCTACTACAGCCCGCTCAACGTACACACCACCAATCTGTCGAGAAACAACATTTGCTTGAGCTCTATACTGACCAAATAAGGTATTAGCAGAGGTAACAAGTTGTTGGTAAGACTCACCTTTAACCGTTGCTTTATCTTTTAGCTCAGTAAATAGTTTATTAATTAGCGCCATACGATCTGCGCCATAGGCCGCAGGGTTTGACGACAAATCACCAATCATTACACGTGGATCGATATGGCGACCTGGTGCGCGCATATCGTCTGCATCGTTACCAAAGGCAAGGGCGTGTTCACTTGATCGAGCAAGTATTTTTTCAAGTCTAGCTTGCTCAGCAGCTTCATCTGCAAGCGCTACGCTGTAGCCATAGTTAATTGCCCAATCATCGTAAGGACCAGGTTTTGTCTGAAAAATATCACCTTGCTGCATACCAATTGGGGCAATGTTAGCCGGTGCATAATCCATAACAGAACCGGTTACTATGCCTTGGGTTTTGTTTTTATCGTGTACTTCTTTTTCATCCCACAAAATTGATGATTTCATATTGTGGTTAAGACCTAAAGTATGACCAACTTCGTGAAGTACCAATTGCGTTAGACCTTGGCGAAGCATTTCTTTATCTTCAATTTTGTCGCCGCTAGCAAGGCCTTTGGCAAGCATTAGATTTTGTTGAATCTCATGCCCTAGTGAGCAATTTAGCTCGCCGGTATTTGTTGTTTCACCGTGGCTCATTGTTCCTTGTGTGAAAAGTGTGTCGTAAATCCAGCGGTTTTTCATAAATACAAACTCAAGCATAATGTCTGAACCCAGTATTTCGCCAGTTAATGGGTTAGCAAGTGCTGGTCCGTATCCGCCAAATGGAGGTTTAGGTGATGAAGTCCAACGCAGTACGTTGTAATTAATATCGCCCGCATCCCAATCTGCATCATCTGGTTGTACTCTTACCTCTAAGGCATTTTTAAAACCGGCTTTTTCAAAAGAAGTATTCCATGTTAAAACAGCGTCACGAATAGTATTGCGCCACTCAATTGGTGTGGTGTTTTCTATCCACCAAGTAATTGGTTTTACTGGTTCTGAAAGCGCTGCATTTGGGTCTTTCTTTTGTAGATCCCAACGTTTTATAACATCTTGATAAGGTGCCCAATCGGTAGATGTCATTTGATCAAATTGATTTGTGAAATAACCAATGCGAGCATCATCCATACGGGGTGCATAGTTGTTGCTAGGTAGAGCAACAAACGAGTGTTGTACTTTTACCGATACGCTACGCGGATCGCTTACTGCATTTGAGCCGCGTACCGTTGGGTTTGGATTAGTAAATACATAATCAACAACCACGTCTAAGTTATTAGGGTATGGGCGCTGTTTAATAATGCGTGATTTTTTATCGTCTAATTTGCCTACTTTAAAGCGCTTTTTAGCGTTTTTATCGGCAGGATTTGGTGTAGGCGATACTTTATGAAGTGCTTCGCTTAAAAATAACTTATTTACATTGAATGCTATTTTACCGTCTTCTTCTTTTTCTATTTTAATGCTCGCAAGTACCGCTTCACTAATATTGGCATCACTCGCTTTTGAAATGGCACTGTTTTCGTCAAATTTATAACGAGGTGTTTTGCTAATAATATCGATACGATCAAAGTATTTTCTAAATTCAATTAACTTAGTTTCACGGTACGAACCACGATAATGACCTGCATCTGTAACGCCATCAACAGTATGGGCAAAATATACAAACGGTGTATTAAGTTGGGACTCGTTAATCACCATAAGGTGCTTGCCGGTTTTTTCGTCTTGATAAAGGCTAAATATACCGGCAAATTCGGTTTGCCCTTTAATCATTTCACTAAGAGTTTTTGGTTCTTTATCTTCTTTTTTATCGGCTGCAAATGCATGACCGCTAAGCGCTAAACTAAGTGCAAGCGTAATTGTAGTTAACTTCATTTTGAGACTTTTAATATTTGTTAATATAATTGGACTGTACGTAAATTAATATTATTTAACACAGCTACGCGATGAAATTCGATTCGCTTAATTTAACCATTTGATTTAAATAAATAAAAGTTTGTAACAAAATATAACTAACAGATTAAATTACAGACATTTATTTTTACTGCGCAATTATTAAGATGATTTAAGTTATAACTGCAACAGTTGCTTACAAATGTCACCTTAATGTTTCATTTAGCTCTGTTATTATAACGTTAATAGAATTTTGGGGATAATAAGGTATGCAAACAAATTCACTTAAATGGGTTTTTCCATTTGTAGCGCTAATTGTTGGTGTTGTTGGCTTTATGGGAATAAATGCCATTGCACAAGAGCCAGAAAAAAAAGAAGTAATTGATACTCGCCCAACGGTGCAAGTTGAGCCTGTGACTGCAAACGATCACCAAGTTATTATAAATAGTTACGGCGAAGTTAAGCCTCTTGAAAATACACAGCTTTCGGCGCAGGTGTCGGGCGAGGTATTAAGTTGGCACCCTAATTTTGTAGCCGGTGGCGTAGTTGCTCGTGGCGAGACGCTATTTACTATCGAAAAAGATAACTACGAAGCTGCCGTACTTGTTGCTGAGGCAGAAATTGCTCGCGCACAAGCAGGCTTAATAGAAGAGCAAGCGCAAGCGCAAGTAGCGGAGGACGAAGCAAAGCGTTTTCCAAGTAAAGCGCGTACAGATTTATTTTTACGTAAACCTCAAGTATTAAGTGCACAGGCATCTGTTAAGTCGGCGCAAGCTGCATTAAAACGTGCACAGCGTGACTTAGATAATTGTGATGTTACAGCCCCTTACGATGCTTTAGTGATTAGCCGTAATGTAGGTGTTGGGCAGTACGTAACTATAGGTTCGCAAGTTGCTGAGCTAAACAATATTGAAACCGCCGAAGTGATTATTCCTATCGCAGGGTTTGATAGCGTATTTTTACCAAAACGAATTAAAGGTATTAAAGCTACTGTCGTTCAAAAAGGCTTAAATAGTTTTACCCGAGAAGGGGTAATTGACCGTGATTTAGGGATTATTGATAACGCTACGCGTATGACTAGTTTGGTAGTGCGTATAGAGGACCCGTATGGACTTAAAAATAAGCAACCAACAGTTAAGTTTGGTAGTTACGTTCAGGTAAATTTTGCAGGATCAATACTTAATAATATTTATCGTTTACCGCAAGAGTTAGTTAATAACAAAACTGTATGGATAGTTAATGAAGAGCAACAGCTTGAACCACGAAAGGTAACCGTTATTCGTGAAGAAGGTGAGTATTTTTATATCAGTGGTGGTTTACAAGCGGATGATAAGTTAGTTATCACTTTGCCAGAATATCCGCAAAAAGGCATGGCTGTAAAAATCGTTGGTACTCAAAATACTAAAAAAATAGATGCACCAAAAAGTGCCGCCACTGAAGAACTATAAGGGTAGATTGAGTTATGAATAACACTGAACTACCAAATACAGCGCCAAAAGCTGAAAAGCAAACGGGTATTATTGCTTACTTTGCTAATAACTCAGTAGCTGCAAATTTAATGATGTTTTTCATCATTGTAATGGGATTGATAAGTTACTTTACGATTCAGCGACAAATGTTCCCTAACATAGAAGTTAACTACATTAATATTGAAGCTAATTATCCTGGTGCTTCACCACAAGAAATCGAAGAAAGTATACTTATTAAAGTTGAAGAATCATTAAAAGATATAACAGAGATTAAAAAAGGTGTGTATCGCGCATTTAGAAACAGCGGTAGAGCTAGCCTTGAAATTAATACCGATGCTGAGCTAACCGACGTGCTTGATAAGGTAAAGTTGCGTATTGATGGTATTGCTACTTTTCCCTCAGGTATGGAACCGGTCACCATAAGTCAGATTGAGTTTCGTCAAGACGTAATTGGTATGACGTTAGTGGCTGATTTACCCTTAATTGAACTAAAGCCTATAGCAAATCAAGTAGAAGATGAATTACTACAGTTATCTAATGTATCGTTGGTGGTAAACGATGTACCGCTTGATGAAATTGCTATTGAGATAGAGCCAGATACGCTACGCCAATATAATTTAACACTCAGTGATGTAATGAATGCAGTGCGTCGTCACTCTGCTAACTTTTCGGCGGGGCAATTAAAAACAGACGCAGGTATTATTTCTGTTCGAGTAGAAAATCAGTTTTACTCTGGTGAAGAGTTTAGACAAATTCCGGTAAAAATTGGTGCTAATGGCGCTAAGGTATTACTGCAAGATATTGCGATAATTAAAGACCAATTTACTGAAGGGGAGCGCTACTTTAAATTTAACGGTGAAAATGCAGTTTATTTATCGGTAAAAGCAACGGAAGAGCAAAGTATTATCCCCGTGGCTGATTCAGTGAAAGCGTATATTGATCAAAAAAATAAAGCGTTACCACCGGGAGTGCGTCTAGAGCCGTTGATGGACTTTACCTACTACCTAAATGCACGTTTAGATATGATGAAAGCTAACCTATTTCAAGGCGCTATTTTGGTCGCAATTATGCTATCAATCTTTTTACGCTTTAAATTGGCGCTTTGGGTAATGATTGGCTTACCGGTGTGCTTTTTGGGCGCGATGATGATGATGCCATTGTTTGGTGTGACGATTAATATTGTGTCTTTATTTGCATTTATTATGGTGCTAGGGATTGTGGTGGACGATGCCATTGTCATAGGCGAAAGCGCCTACACCGAAATAGAGAAAAAAGGTGGCGGTGTTGTTAATGTGGTCAATGGGGCAAAGCGTGTAGCGACTCCAGCTACTTTTGGTGTACTTACAACCATAGCTGTGTTTGCACCATTTACGCTTTCTAGCGGTCCTGAAAGTGCTTTATTCTACGGTATTTCGGTAGTTGTTATTCTGTGCTTAATTTTCAGCCTTATTGAATCGAAATTAATTTTACCAGCGCATATTGCACATACGCATTTTTCACCGATTAAACCCGACGGTTGGCGTGCGCGTTTTAATAATCGTTTTTTTGGTTTTGTTAATGGTCCTTACAAACAATTTATAGTGAATTGCATAGAGTGGCGCTGGACAGTTATGTTTGGTTTTATTGCGCTGTTAATCTTAACTTTTGGTTTGATTTCATCTGGTCAAGTTCGTACGATCCCTTCGCCTAAGGTACCCCACGATTTCCCTCAAATTAATCTAGAAATGAATGATAATGTGTCAGACATTCAAACCATTAACGCGATTCGTGAAATTGAAGCTATGGTGCTAGAGGTTGATAGAGAAACAGAGCGTAAAGAAGGCCAGAAAATGGTGCGTGATGTACTGGTGTTTAATCAAGGTCGTACTGAGGCGCAATTACTCGCGCCATTAGTAGATGAAGATTTACGTTTATATAATGCATTTGAGCTGTCTCGACGCTGGCGTGAAGCGATGCCAGATATCGCAGGTGTTAAATCACTAACTATTCAAGATGATGTTGGTGCTGGAGGCGGTGGTAGTGATGGCGAGTTTGGCTATTTATTATATGGATCAGATATCGATACGCTTAATAATGCGGGTCGTCGTTTTATACAGTTATTACAACAGCAGGAAGGTTTGTTTGATATTAGCTCAACTATCGACCCAGCAAGCAAAGAAATACAAATGAGCTTAAAGCCTGTTGCTTACGACTTAGGTTTAGACTTAGCGGCGATAGCGAATCAAATTGGGGCAAGTTTTTATGGTGGCGAAGCGCAGCGTGTTATTCGTCGTGGTGAAGAAGTACGCGTAATGGTGCGTTACCCTAAGCTCACTCGTGAAGCATTTTCATCGCTTAAGCATGCGGTTGTTACAACACCACAAGGCAGAGAGGTTTTATTAGGAGATGTGGTTGAGCTGACAGAAACACCTGGTATTAGCTATATTCGTCGAGAAGGTGGTTATCGTACAGTGTACGTTTATGGCAACATTGACGAAGAAGCAATCGAACCGGGTGAGGTGGTTAAACAAGTTAAAGAAAACCTACTTCCACAACTTAAAGAAGAGTACCCAAGTGTTAAGTCTGAATTAGGCGGCGCAATAGAAGAGCAGCAAGCACAAGCAAATGAGCAACAATTGTTTTTTATTGGCGGTATGATTTTAGTTTACATATTATTGGCTGTACCACTTAAAAGTTATTCACAACCTTTAATAGTGATGTCGGTTATTCCATTTAGCCTGACAGGCGCAATTTGGGGGCATTACTGGTTTGGTTTAGACATGAGCTTAATGTCGGGTTTTGGCTTGATTGCTGCTGCTGGAGTAGTTATTAATGACTCGTTGGTAATGACTGACTTTATTAATCAGGCACGCCGCGCAGGCGTTCATACTAAAGATGCCGTAATAGAAGCTGGTTGCGCTCGCTTTAGGCCTATATTACTTACCTCAATTACTACATTTGCAGGTGTACTGCCAATTATGTTTGAAACAAGCTTGCAAGCTAAGTTTGTTATACCTATGGCTGTAGCACTTGGTTTTGCTGTTATGTTTGCAACATTAATAACACTTATATTAGTGCCATGTTTGTACATTATATTAAGTGATATTGGTAAGGTGTTTCCACGCATTTTAGGTGGGATTAGAACTGTATTTAAACGTCGCCCGCAGAAGGTTTCGTTAAACAAATAAAGTACTTGCATAACAAATACAAAAAAGCACTCAACGGTTAACGTTGAGTGCTTTTTTATTGTTACTACTTTAAGTAGTTACAACAATAAAAATTAATCTTTAAATTGTTTATGGCAATCTTTACAGCCTTTAGCCCATGCACCAAATGCTTTACCAATTACGGCTTTATCGCCCGATTGAGCTGCTAACGCTAGCTTATCTGCATTTGCTGCAAAAGCATTCGCTTTTTCAACAAAGGTTGCATTTTCGGCCCAAACAGCAGCAAGTGCAGCTGTGTCGCCTTTATCAGTCCCTTCGTAAAACGCTTCCCATGGCATTTTAGATAAAGCAGCGGCGTTGTTAGCACGCTTTTGAAATTGCTCTGCGTCAAAAGGTACTTTGCCTTTTAGCATTGCGCCCATGTCGCCAATTTGAACTGAAATCATAGAAAATGCTGCTTGGCGGTATTCAATAGCATCGCTTGGCTCTTTAAATGCTGAGTTAGCTGATACGCTAAGCGTACATGTTGCTAATGCTATTGTTGCTAAGATTGTTTTAAATTTCATAGTTTGCCCCTGTTGAAAATTATATTTGTTGATTAAGTATATTGTATCTAACGTCGTTTTTATTCAAGCAAATACGATGGATTTAATTAAAACTTAATCATTAAGTCCTATATCAGCAAATATCATCCCTCGGCGCATACTTCTGGTAGCCAAAAATACTTCTCCAAGTAATGAAATAAATGCACATATGAGAAATGCCATTGCTGCAACAAAACAACAAGCAATGGTTACACTTAAATTAATAGACTGAATGTGCGATAAAAATAAAAACATAACAACAGCACACACCAATAGCGCACTTAATACGCTTAAACTAAAAGCGATATGTATAAAACGAGATCGCTTTAATAGTGCTCTAAGTTCGGTAGCTAATGATTTGTTAAAATCGTCGTCTGTATTTACTTTTAGTCTTCGCTCTAGTAGCCGTGCTCGGTCGGTAATTCGCGCCAAGCGATTAGATAAAACACCTAAAGTAGCCGCTATACCAGTGATTAAAAATACCGGAGCAACGGCTGTTTGAATTACTTTAGCCATGGTTAAAATATTTATTACTTCGCTATTCATTACTACCCTTAATCAGTTGAGCTTAAAAGTGACTTATTATATTTACAGAGTACCTGATGTAGGCTTGTTAAGTAAAAAGGAATTACGTTGATTTACTTTACATAGCTTCACAAACTAAATCACAATAAAGGTCATTTATAGGTATATTTAACTACTTAATAAAAAATAAAAACACAATAAGGATTTTGACTGATGAAACATACTCCATTTGCACTTGCTGCATTGTCGCTAGCTATTTTAAGTGGCTGTAATCAAGCCCCAGAAGTAACTCAAAAAAATAATACGCAGGTTAAAGCAACTCAAGTTGCACAAGCTGTTGCGCCTATTGCTAAAAAAGTACCGCATGAAATGACTATTCATGGTGATACACGCATTGATGATTACTATTGGCTACGTGATGACGAGCGTAAAGCACCAGAGGTAATTAACTACTTAGAAGCTGAAAACACATACACTGATGCAATGCTCGCACATACTAAAACACTGCAAAGCGAGTTGTTTGAAGAGTTAAAAGGGCGTATTCAAAAAGACGATGATTCAGTCCCAGTTAAAAACGGTGATTATTTTTACTCATCGCAAACACGTGGCGATAACGAGTACACCACTTATTTGCGCAGTAGTGATTTTGCAGGTACCGATCAGCAGGTGATTTTAGATGTAAACAAACTCGCTAAAGATCATGATTATTATGCGGTAAGTGGCTTAGATGTAAGCCCTAATGGTAATTTAATGGCTTATGGGGAAGATACCGTTAGCCGTCGTATTTATAGTATAAAAATAAAAGATTTAACAACAGGTAAATTACTCGAAGACACTCTTGAAGGCACCAATGGTGGCATTGTATGGGCAAACGATAATAAAACTGTTTACTACATTAAAAAAGATTTACAAACCTTGTTAGGTTACCAAGTTTACCGTCATACGTTAGGTACACCGCAAGCTGATGATGAGCTAATTTACGAAGAAACTGATACCAGTTATTACATGGGTATGAGTAAGAGTAAAGACGAGTCAGAGATTTATATTTGGCATAGCAGCACAGCGGCATCAGGTGTATCGGTATTAAGTGCTGATGATACTAAAGCAATGCCTAAGCGCTTAATTGAGCGTGAAGCAGGGCTTGAATATGAAATTTCGAAACTAGGAAACACTTATTATATTGTAACTAACTTAGATGCTGTAAATTTTCAGCTGATGAAAGTTGATATTGATAAAGCAGGCGACAAAGCTAATTGGCAAAGTGTGATCCCAGCGCGCGACGACATTAAACTCGAAGGCATTGATTTATTTAATGACTACTTAGTTTACCAAGAACGTGAAATGGGCCAATCAAAGTTGATTGCGCGTGATTTAAAAACAGGTAAAGAGTTACCACTGAGCTTTAACGACAGCGCCTATACAATTGGTACTTATGGCAATAACGATATAGATAGTAGTACGTTACGTGTTTACTACACAAGCATGACTACACCAAGCTCATCGTACGATGTAGATTTAGCGACTGGCGATAAAACGCTTCTTAAACAACAGGTTGTGTTAGGTGATTTTGATGCTAAAAATTACGCGTCAGAGCGTATTTTTGTAACCGCTCGCGATGGCATAAAAGTACCGGTAAGTTTAGTTTACCGTAAAGATGCGTTTAAAAAAGATGGCACTAACCCGCTACTGCAATATGGTTATGGGTCGTACGGTGCAACAATGGATCCAACGTTCTCAAGCTCACGTTTGAGCTTGTTAGACCGTGGTTTTGTATTTGCAATTGCCCATGTACGTGGCTCGCAAATGCTAGGTCGCCCTTGGTACGAAGATGGTAAGCTACTAACTAAAAAGAATACGTTTAACGACTTTGTTGACGTAACCAAAGCATTGGTTTCTCAAAAGTATGGCGCAAAAGATGAAATATTTGCGTTAGGTGGCAGTGCTGGTGGCTTATTAATGGGCGCAGTAGCGAACCAAGCGCCTGAGCTTTATAAAGGCATGGTTGCTGCGGTACCGTTTGTAGATGTAGTAACAACGATGCTTGATGCGAGCATTCCGCTTACAACAAATGAATACGGCGAATGGGGTAATCCGAACGAAAAAGCGTATTACGATTACATGCTGTCTTACTCGCCATACGACCAAGTATCTAAGCAAGCGTATCCTAATATGTTGGTAACGACTGGCTTGCACGATTCACAAGTTCAATACTTTGAACCTGCAAAATGGGTTGCTAAGCTGCGTGACTATAAAACTGATGACAATAAGTTACTGTTTAAAATAGATATGGAAGCAGGGCACGGTGGTGCATCGGGTCGCTTTAAGCGCTTAGAAGATACCGCGCTAAACTATGCATTTATGCTTGATTTAGCGGGTATTAAAAAGTAGTTAATCTTTATATTTAAATAGATTTAACTCAATAAGGTGCTTTTTAAGGAAGCACCTTTTTTTGTGGCAAATTAAAGCTAAACATAGTGCCTTTACCAATTTCACTTTGTACGTAAATTTCGCTATCCATCAGTTTTAATAATCCCCTACAAATAGCCAGCCCTAAACCACCTTGCTGACGACCTTCTTTATTTGAGTTGCTTGCCTGATAGTGCGGATCAAAAATAGCACTTAGTTCATCTTGTTTTATGCCTACGCCCGTGTCTGATACATGCACAAATAATTGATTATCGTCACTGCGTTGTACATTTACTGCGATACTGCCGCCGCGAGAAGTATGCCTAATTGCGTTATCTATTAAGTTACTCAACACACGCTCTAATTTAGCTATGTCGGCAACCACAGGGAAATCACAAATCGCGGGTTCTACCGATAAACTAATACCTTTTTTATCAACGGCTAAACTAAATTTTGCCATACAATCGTAAATGAGTTCACCTAAATTAAAGGTTTCTTTATTTATGTTTATTTCGCCATTTTCTAAGTGAGCAAGCTCAAATATTTGTTCTATGAGTAGCTTTAATTGCCCACAATTATTAAGCGATACCTGTAAGTATTCTTGCTGCTCTTTTTTACTTAGCTGCTCGCCGGACTGGTTTAATACTTCTAAAAAGCCTTGCAGTGAAGCAAGCGGTGTACGTAGGTCGTGCGATAAGTGAGTAAGCAACTCTTTGCGTTGTTTATCGCCTTGTTCAAGCGCTTTAAATTGCTCGTTAATACGGGTAAGCATGGCTTGAATACTTCGACCTAAGCTATGCACTTCGTTACTTTTTTGCGTTGAATAGTTACTTAGCTTGGTGTCGGTAAGGCTGTAATTATTCGCTTCAATATTACTTACATCGCGCGCTAAGCGCTGAATAGGATTAGTAAAAAAGCGCAGTAAAATGAGCATAGCAATGAGTAAAAATGCAAGTGCAGAGCCAAGCCATAAAGCGGCTAGCCATAACTTGTCATTATTTTTTACCGTGCTTAGTGAGGTGTCGTAAGCTTCGCCACCAATAATTACATATAAATAGCCTTGTAACTTATCGTGATTGAATACTGGTGCGGCTGAAAATATTTTTTGTTGCTCTTTATTACGAGGATTATCACCATAAATAGGTGCAGCGCTTGGGTTGTTAATCAGCTTTTTTAAAGGCGTTAAACTAATATGCGTGCGTTTAACTTTCCCTGGCTTTGCTGAGTAAGTAAGAATTTTTCCGGTTTCGTCTACAAAATAAAATTCAAACGCAGGACCTAATAACATTAAAGTATGAAAAAGATTTTCAAGCGCTTTGTAGTCGTAAACACCTTCTTTTATTAATGGATTATCTTGTACTAAATGCTCAGCTAGCGCTAAATGTAGGTTTTGTTCGGCGTGGTGTTTTGATGTGAGTTCTAATTGCTTGCTCCAGCCGTAAACAAGGACGCAAATAAAACAAAAAATGACGACTAGCGATATAGCTAATTTTTGATACAAAGATAATTTCATAATAGGTGTCTTAATTGAGTTGGCTAGGGTTTAGTTTGTAACCAACACCCCAAACGGTTTCGATGATAGGCGCTTGTTGGTGTTCTTCTAGCTTGGCACGTAAGCGGTTGATATGTGAATTAACCGTGTGCTCGTAGCCACTATGCTGATAACCCCATACTTTATCGAGTAATTGCTGGCGACTAAAAACATGATTTGGGTGGCGTGCAAAATAAACGAGTAAATCAAATTCGGTGGCGGTAAGGTTAAGTGCTTGTTTGCCTAAATACACTTGGTGCGAACTAAATTCTATATTGAGTGAGCCTACATTTAGTGTTTGTTCGCTATCAACGGGGGAGTTGTCGTTATTTTGGCTAGCGAGTAGTTGTGCTCTGTGGCGTAATTGGGTTTTTACTCTGGCTTGTAATTCGCGTGCAAAAAATGGCTTACAAATATAATCATCAGCGCCCATTTCAAGACCAATTACTCTGTCCATATCGCTACTAAGCGCGGTGAGTAAAATTACGGAGGTAGTTGGGTAATGCTCTTTTATTTTTCGGCATAAGCTCAAACCGTCCATTTGCGGTAAATTTATGTCGAGTAAAATAAGCCCATAGGGATGCTTGGCTATTTTTTTTAAGGCAAGTTCTGCGCTTACAACATGATCTACATGTAAGTTAAGCGAAGTAAGTTGTGTGGTAATTAATTTACCTATTTCTCTGTCGTCTTCTACTACTAATATTTTTTCGTGACGCATGTATAACCTCGTAAAAAGGGGGGCATCCATGCTCCCTTACTTCCCCATTACAAGCTGGAACTTTACTGCGTGCGCGTAATTACTATTTTCGATACCGGATTATCAAACTTATGCTCAACACCGAGTACTGATGTTGATAATCCATCTTGATTTGACACAATGCCTGGATGCATTGCAATTATATCGGCAGTATCGTCACGTATTGGATTAAATCCTTCACCGCTAGCGGCAGGTCCTGGCACTGTTTCAGCTGTTTCTGTATTCGCTTCAGTACCTGCATCATAAGCAACGGTAGTACGTGTTATAGAACCACCGACTTCTAATGTAGATACATCTACAAGACTAAGACCGGTAAATGTGTCATTTGTATTCCCAAGCATTGCAGCAAATGACAAATTAAGTGTTTCCAGTGATTCGGCAGAAATAGTAACTGTGGTTGTTTCTCCTGGACCAATACCACCTTCAGCAGAAACTGCCGCTAGAGCGTCTTCAAATAATAAGTATTCATCATTCGCGCCACTTTCAGCAAGCATCTCTAAACCTACTGATGCTGGAGCACCAAATGTCCAAGGCGCTTCATCTTCAAAAGCAATCACAGATAGCGGAGATAAGGGTTGCCCTGCGGTTAAATTACTAAAAGTAATAGTAAACTCACTAATTACAGGTTCAACAACAATTGGCTCTTCAATTACAGGCTCTTCAATTATCGGATCGTTGTCGTCGTTATCGCTACATGCTGCCAGTGCAGTTGCAAGCATGATAACTAAAGCACTCTTTTTTAAATTATTAATAGATGACATAGTCAATACTCCTACTTAACTGTAACAGTTAACTTAGCTACAGGGTTTAACCATCTGTGTACTGTATTGCTAACGTCGCTATTACCAGCAGTTAAATCATCATCGCCTAAATTACCAGGGTGAATATGAACATTGATATTTGTATCGTTACTAACAATACCTGCGCCACCAGTACCTGCATCACCACCTGGTGCTGCTGGAATACCTGGTACACCTGGCGCACCAGAACCTTCTACTACTAGTTCATTATTTTGTTCAGTACCGGCATCATATGCATTTAAATAAACAGTATAAGTACCTGCTTCTGTAGGTATTTTCCAGCTATCTAAACCCGCGAAAGCATCGTTAGTAGGTAATAACATTGCTGTAACCGACAGGTAATCGTTACCATCGGTTGTTGTTAATGTGGTCATTGCTGACGTTGCAGGAGTAAGTAAACCACCTGCAGGGTTAGCAGCAATATCGCTACCAGCAGCAGTTGCTTGTGCCATAAGTGCTGCAATATCTCCGCCTTCAGCCATTGCTTGTAGTGCAGATGAAGCTTCTGTTGCAACTTCAAACAGTTTATCTTCAGTGTTATGAGCAGTTATTAGTACGGGTGTAAAGTGCATGCCTTTAGTTAGATTTGTAATTTTTAGGTCTAACTCTGCAGCCATAGTTGATTGGCTAGCTGCTGCTAAAATAGTTGCGATTGTAAATGTAGAAGCTTTCATTATTATTTCCTGTAAGTGATGATTCGAGTTAAGTATTGAATAATCGTTTCCAGAAACTCTCACAAACTTATCACTTTTTTATCACAAGATTTCACGTTGTGATTTTTTTGTAAATACAGTGGTTGATTTGTAGACATTTAGCCAATTAAGAGGCAACATATACAAAACAAAATGGAGAGTGTTATGGAAGAAAATCAAGAAGTTAAACCGGTTAATAAAGATGACCGTACATGGGCAATGCTATGCCATTTAAGTGCGCT
Source organism: Pseudoalteromonas sp. Z9A5 (assembly GCF_011378875.1). NCBI lineage: Bacteria > Pseudomonadati > Pseudomonadota > Gammaproteobacteria > Alteromonadales > Pseudoalteromonadaceae > Pseudoalteromonas > Pseudoalteromonas sp. Z9A5. Next base: position 20,639 of record NZ_WTLC01000028.1, on the reverse strand, counting down.
TGCAGGGTTTGTTGTGCCATTTGGCTCAATAATAGGACCATTAATAGTGTGGCTAATTAAAAAAGATGAAATGCCAATTGTTGATGAGCATGGTAAAAAAGCACTTAACTTTCAGATAACGATGGCAATCGCGTATTTAGTTTGTTTTTTACTAATTTTTGCAGTGATAGGTTTAATTTTACTGCCTATAGTGGCTATTTTCTCGTTAGTAATGGTTGTAATAGCAAGTATTAAAGCAAATGAAGGTAAGGAGTTTAATTACCCTCTGAGCTTAAATTTAATAAAATAATAACTTAACTTATTATTTTAAAAACCCAGCTAAAGGCTGGGTTTTTACGTTAAAGCACGGCTATGTTGCTGTGGCTTACTTTATAAACGTTAGCAAGAGGGAGCTTTATTAAAGGTAGTAAATTAAAGAGAGTAAATCACTGTTGTTAATTTGGTGTATAGTAAAGGTTAAATTTATTATTTGGTGCTGTCGCGTGAAAGGATTTCAAATAAGGCATTTTGCATTTATGCTATTACTGCTTTTATGTACAAAAGTTGAGGCTAATAATTCATATTTAGTTGAGTGTCGCAATAGCATGAAAATGCAAACGGCAGAGCTTAGTTTAGTCAATTGCGAGCAGAACTTATCTTCTTTAGATCAACAAAAATTTCCGTTAGTTGCTGCTAAATTAATGTTGTATCTACATGATATTAATAATGAGCTGGGGAAAGGCTCAGCTGCAGAGAATTATTTATCTCAAATAAAAATAAGTAAAATATTTACTCAAAGTACCGAAATACAATATTTGTGGTTCAGAAAAATAGCTACTGATAACTTTTATGATAATGCTTACGAAGAGGCAAAAAATTATTATCAAAGCGCCTTTGAAATTGCAAAAAAAGAAAACAAAATACAATGGCTTGCTAAAAGTTATAACGACTTGGCGAGCATTGCAAAAAAACAAGGTGATTACCCTCAAGCGTTAGCTTATTTTCAAAAAAGCTTAGCCTTAAAAGAGGAGTTAGGAAATGACTTTTATACGGCAAACACACTCAGTAATTTAGGGCTAATTTATAAAACGCTAGAGAAATATGATGAGTCACAGCATTACTTTGAATTAGCATTAGAAAAACTGGTTAACTACACCGCTACTCATGATGATTTAAAAGCACTAGAATATTTAGCTCATATTTATCAATCATTAGCGCATATTTACACTATAAATGGTGAATACCAAAAACAGCGATTTTATAGTGAAAAAATAATCGATTATTACCAACAAACAAAAAATTTAAAACAGTCTTTGTATGCACTTATAGTGTTAACACGCTTACATATAAGTGCTAATGAATATAAACCAGCGCAGCAATTCCTCGTTAAATTAAATCAATACTTAGATACTTCTGAAAACCAGTTTCGCGGTGAAATATTTTTACTGAACTCGCAAGTGGCACAAAATGAAAAAAGAAGTGAAGAGGCTATTAACTATATTAAACAAGCGATTGAGGCTGTTGACAGTACTAACGAAGACACATTAAAAATGGAAGTGTACTTGTATGCAAGCGAATTGTATTTAAATACGGGCTACCCGTATGACTCAATTGTTTTTCTTAAAAAGTACCAAGATTTATATGAACAATTATTGCAGCAAAAATACAGCGAAAATATTCAAATAAAGCAAAGTGAAATTGAAAATGAAAGAATTAGTGGTCGGTTACTCGATCAAGAAATTATTAACCAAAAAAAGCAGCAAAGAATAAACAAGCTACTTAATATTACTCTATCAATATTTGTTTTATTTTTAATTATCGGCTTTTGTTTTGCAGTTTATATTTTTAGAAAACGAAAAACTCACCAACACCTTATTACTGTAATTGAGTCACATAAACAGCAGCTTTTTTTATTAAATAATATTGAAAAAGAGGAGGTGCAGGGGGCTACACACGCAGTGGATAATACGCTGTCTGAGTTGCTTGTAATTGCTATGCAAGATTGTTTGGCGGTATGGGAAAAGTACACACAAACTAATAAGGTAGAGTTGGCAGAGCGAAGCCAAATATGGAGTATCTCGATTGACTCTGGCAGGCTTAGAACACGATCACTTGATAAGTATCTTAACTTAAAAAAGATCCCCGAAAATCCTCGATGGCGAAATGTAGTTAAAACCTGTCACTTCATTTTATCTGAGTGCGAGCTCGATAAAAAAGACAGGGAGTTGTTAACTCAAGGGCTTAACAACATTATGACGATAGTAAAAAAAGAATCTATGCAGTAATTAATGTGAATGATTTAACTCATTAGTTTTAATTTTTTTTGGTGCTGTTTTAATCGAGCGACGCTTTTCTTCATATGTTGGCTTTATACTTTTGGCCACATAAACACACTCAAAAGAAAGCCCATGAGATAATTCATAAGTTATTGGCTTAGTACCTTTTGAATAAATAGCATCAATTAGGGTTTGCGGCCCGGTAAAGCGCGGAACTAAATTAGGCAATTTGGCTTTATAGTTAACACTCGCATGAGCATTACACATTGATACCGCAGCAAACCCAGCAATATTAAGTTTATTAATAGGAGTATTACCATTTTCAGATGAACTTTGGTTTCTGCTATTAAATGGATCGATCAAGTCGTGTATCGGTGGTACTTCAATTATATTTACAGTGGAGGTGGCTAATGCCTTTGTTGATGCAATTTGATTAGCATGTTGACCAGAAAAATGATTGTCATCGAGTGATACATTTTGGCTCATCATCCATTTTTCGACTTCAAAATATTTAGATCGCAAATGGAACTCTTCAATAATTTCTTCTTTATTCATTTCAAAAGAAGTAACGACTGTTATGTTTTTTTGATTTGTAGTTAGCTTATCAAAAGCAAGTAAATGCGCATTTACATTAGTAGAAACCGCGACGAGTGCACTAACAGATAATGCATTTAATATTATTTTTTTCATTATTGTATCCTTTAGTTATAACTCTAATAACAGTAGTCAAACTGCCTTATTTAATCTAATTCTAATGGGGGTAAATTTAGGGTCTATTTGAAAGAGCCCCTATTTTAACCCCTTAATTTAAAATACATTTTTATTTTTACTGCTAAGTTTCAATGAGCCAGAGGTATGGCTAATCATAAATTGAAACTTAAAGGATATTAAAATGAAAATATTAAAAAAACTCATACTTGGTACCTGTCTTATGAGCGCAACTTTGCATGTAAATGCGGGTACGGCAACGGTCACAGGTAATGTAACGGCTGATAACGACTTTATTGTTGTGCACTCCCAAGGCAGTGTTAACAACGTTGTGCATCGTGGCGCACATGGAAGCCAATGGAAAAAAATTGAAGAGTTTAAGTTCGCTGTTAATAATTCAGCGAGTGCTATGGAAAGCTGCTCAGTTAGCGTAATTGCTTGGGGTGACGGAAGTAGTGCTCAAGGATTTGCAGGGATTTTTAAAGGTGACCATACCGTTTATACTGGTTCAGGAGTATTTAGAGCGCATCAATCCGATATTGCATCGACGGGATGGGCGCAAAGTGGTGGTCCAAATGCTGCACAAATAACCACGCTTATAAATGCACAAACAAGCCTGCCTTATACTATGAATAACGGTACTGTTGCTAGCGGCACTCCACCGTGGATGGCGTTAAACTTTCCTTTAGCGAATGTGGTTAATACAAAGTTATTTCGTTGGATTTGGTCAACAAGTAATAAAAGTAAGCGCACCTACTCAGTATTTACGGCTCCATGTGGAAAGTTAGTTAAACCGGAGAGTGTTGCAGTAAGTATGCCTGGAGAGCATTTTCAGTGTTACAACGTTGAGAAAGCAGACCGACTTCCAGAAGAAACAATTATGATTGCAGATCAGTTTGGTAGAACAAAGGCAGTTTTAGGGAAGCCTGTTTTGTTATGTAATCCGTCAACTAAAATACATAATAAACAAGAGTTTAAAATGCTAAACTCAAAACGACACTTAGTTTGCTACAACTACGTTAAGCAAAATAAAGTTAAGAGCCAAAATCTATTAATTAATAACCAATTTGCTCCAGACAATATTGTAAGCGGTCAGCGCGAATTGTTTTGTGTACCTTCAAGTAAAAAGCATGTTAGACCTACACGCCCACGCCCAGTTGAAGAAGTGGCTGTTTTGAAGCCCGCAAAGCTTAATAGAATAAATAACTAATAATTTAGGTCGTTAAAAATAGACTATATGATTTATTTATTTTTGATAAAGTAGGCATCATATTATTTTAAACCCAGCAATTAGCTGGGTTTTTACGTTTAGCTATAAGGGCGTTATGCTTTATTTCACGCTATTTGTTAGTGCATTTATATCTGCCACATTACTGCCTAGCTCATCTGAAGTGATTATGGTGGGAATGATTTCTCAAAATACAGTAAACCTTTGGCTTTTATGGTGTGTTGCAACACTTGGTAATGTTTTAGGCAGTTGCGTTAACTATTGGTTGGGTACACAAATATTACGCTTTAAAGATAAAAAGTGGTTTCCGGTATCACAAAGTGGGCTTGAGAGCGCGCAAAAGCAATTTAATAAATACGGTGTGTTTAGTTTGTTGTTTGCTTGGTTACCTATTGTAGGCGATCCGCTAACAGTGATTGGGGGGATATTTAAGGTACGATTTAGCTTATTTTTATTGTTGGTAACACTAGGCAAAGGCGCGCGCTATTTAGCGGTTATCGCCCTTGCCATAGGATTTGAAAAGCTTTTTTGAATGAACTTTGTCGGTTATTTAGCCCAATCAAGCGTTAACGACACCGAGTCAGCAAAACGCAGTGCGTGGGGTTTATCTACACGCGCTTTGGCATAATGTACACTTGGGTGTATGTGGCAAACAGCAAGAATTTCAGCAACCAGTTTTTCAAGTAGTAAAAAATGACCTTGCTCTACTAAGTTAATCACTTCTTTGGTGATTACTTTATAGTTTAATGCTTGGTCTACTTCATCTGTTTTACAGGCATCATCAGCAGGGTAATGAATCTCTAAGTTAATCACTACGTCTTGCTTTTTTTCGCGCTCATCTGGATTAAAACCAATAAAAGTGCGTAGGCGTAAGTTGGTTACATTAATAATTGCATTAGCCATAGATTAACCTCTTACTAGCTGCAAAAATTCGTTACGCGTTTTTGAATCAGCTCTAAAGTTACCTAGCATTGCAGAAGTTCGCATACTTGAATTTTGCTTTTCTACACCGCGCATCATCATACACATGTGCTTGGCTTCAACAATAACACCTACACCTTTTGCACCGGTTATTTCTTCAACCGCTTTGGCAATTTGATGGGTTAGTTGCTCTTGAATTTGAAAACGACGTGCGTACATATCTACTATGCGTGCAAATTTAGATAAACCGAGTACTTTGCCATTTGGAATATAAGCAATGTGACAACGACCAATAAATGGCAACAAATGATGCTCGCACATAGAGTAAAGCTCTATGTCTTGTATGAGTACCATATCGTCGGCGTCAGAGGTGAATATTGCGTTATTGGTTATCTCTTCAAGTGTTTGACGATACCCTTGCGTTAAATATTCCATTGCTTTTGCTGCGCGTTTTGGCGTATCAAGTAAGCCTTCACGATTAGCGTCTTCGCCTACAGCGGTGATTATTTTTTGGTAACTATCTTTTAATTCATTATGCATAAATGTCTCAGTTTATTAGCTTATTTACTTTAAATGACGACCGCCATCCACAGGCAAAGAACGACCTGTGATGTACTGGCTTTGTAATAGTAAATCAATGCTATTGATAATTTCTTGGCATCCGGGTTCAATGCCCATTAATGATTTTTTTAGGGTTTTAGTACGGTACTGATCGTCATCATGCTCATTAAAAATAATGAGCGATGGAGCAACCGAGTTTACTTTTATATTTGGCGCATATTTAGCGCTAAACGATTTTGTTAGATTTTCAAGTGCAGCTTTACTTGCTGCATAAGCTACATGTTTTGGGCTGCCAGTTTCTACTACGTAATCTGTAAGATGAATGATATCAGCAGGTTTTTTTAAACTAGCTTGATAGTTTAATAGTAAATCGGCACACATTAAATTAATTAAATAAGGTGTTTTAGCATGAATACGCATCATGTTATCAAATAATTGAACGTAGTTAGGATTGTTACCTTCACAGTCCCAGCTTGATGCATTATGTACAATTGCTCGCAATGACGTTGTATGCGTATTAAGCGTGTTTATGAAGTTACTTATACCTTCATCGGTACTAAAATCAGCATACACACACACAGCGCCTTGTTGCTCTAATAAATCAACAGCCTTATGGCGAGTACGATACGTAATAATTATTGCCTGCCCTAGGGCGATATAATGCTGAGCCAGTGCCAAGCCAATACGTTGGCCGGCGCCGGTTATTAAAATGGGCGATGTCATATAATGCAGTGTTCTCTTTGGCGGGTGGTTAATAAAATTTCAAAGCGTTATTTAGTTAGCATATACGCAGAGTTTAAATCAGTCGATCAAAAAAGTAATTAATGCTTATTAGGCATTAATTACTTTATATAGCTTACATGTCATCATAAATAGTTGGAATTGCTTGGCGCTTATGTTGTGTACGTAGGTAAATACCTACAAGCTTTTCTTCAACATCTTTAGACACAGGTTTCCCTTCTAAAAAGTCATCAATTTGTTCATAACTTAAACCTAGCGCTTCTTCATCGGTAAGCCCTGGGCGATCGCTTTCTAAATCGGCTGTCGGTGCTTTTTCTACTAATAAAGCGGGCGCACCTAATGCTGTTGCTAAAGAACGTACTTGGCGTTTTGATAAACCAAAAAGAGGAGCTAAATCGCAAGCGCCGTCACCAAATTTAGTATAAAAACCAGTAATGTTTTCAGCACTATGATCGGTACCCACAACTAAGCCTTGGCAAAAACCGGCTATTTCGTATTGTGCAACCATGCGTTGACGTGCTTTTACATTGCCTTTAATAAAGTCTATTTTTGCTTGCTCTGGTAATGTTTCACCATTACCAACAACAGCAGCTATTGCTTGTTCGTGAAGCGCATCGGCAGCAGGCTGAACATTAACGGTCATACGCTTGCTTGGCTGAATAAAATCAACAGCCATTTGTGCTTCATCTTCATCGGCTTGCACGCCATAAGGTAGACGCACAGCAATAAACTGGTATTTATCTGTACTGTGTTCTTTATTAAGCTCGTTTACGGCAAGTTGGCATAAACGTCCACAGGTAGATGAATCAACACCGCCACTAATGCCAAGCACTAAAGACGTTGAATAGGCAGCTACTAAACGTGTTTTTATAAAGTTAACTCGACGAGTTATTTCAGCGTTTACATCAATCATTGGCTGAACTTTCATTTCAGCTATAATTTCGGCGCGCATGGGTAGCTCCTTATTGTTTAAATTAATTTATATACGCAATAGACTTATTATGTGATTTAGTACGGTGTAATTAAAGCCCTAAATGGTCTTTTATCTGGCGAAGCTCTGCTTTTAACTCTTCAATTTCGGTGAGTAGTTCATCTAGCTCGTTATTTTGGACTGTATCTAACGTTGCGGTTGCCGCATTATTTATTAAATTAGACTCTTGATCACCAAACAGATGAATATAACGGCTATCGCGTTTACCCGGCTCTCGATCTAGTTTATTAACGTAGTCACTTTTAACAAGTTCGTTTAACGCATTTTCTACTTCGTTTACGTTACTAAATTGAGCAAGTCTATTACTGCGGGTTTTTAATTCACCTGGGGTTTGCGCGCCGCGTAATAACATTAAACAAACAATCGCACGTTGCTGATCAGTAAACTGTAAATTACTAAATTGCGTATTACAAAAGCGATGGTCGTATTTATTTACACGACCAGACAGCCCTTCGTCTATTGTCACCAAACGCATTTCAATTAATTCATCTAGTGTATTTTGTACGTCATTTTCAGTAAGATTTAAAACTGGGTCACGATTAGATTTTTGATTACACGCATTGACCAATCCATTTAAAGATAAAGGATAGTGCTCCGGCGTTGTACTTTGTTTTTCTAGTAAACACCCAATAATACGTTGTTGATTTGCTGATAACTGCATAAATAATCTCAAATTAGTAAGCGTATTTTATTAGCTTACACCTTTATTGAGTGCCAAGCCATTGTTGAAGCTTTGGTTGTAATGCAGCTAAATCGAGAGGCTTACTTAAATAGTCGTTCATGCCTGCGGCTAAGCATTTTTCTTTATCGCCCTGCATGGCATTGGCTGTTAATGCAATAATAGTAATATTTTCATTACCTTTACCCGCATCGCCTTCTCTAATAGCTTTAGTTGCTTGGTAGCCATCCATTTCAGGCATTTGGCAATCCATTAAAACTAGCTTATATGGTTTCCCTTGTTTTGCATTGAGTTTTACAATTGCCTCAAGCCCATTTTCAGCAATATCAAAAACCACTCCTGCTTGTTTTAATAAAGCAGAGGCAACAACTTGGTTAATTTTATTATCTTCAACTAGTAAAAGTGTGGGCTCGGTTGAATCAACAGTTGTTGCTTTAGTTAGTTTATTTTGTAGTTGCGCTTGATTTTGTTGCTGCTCTATATATTTATCATTTGTGAGTGAGTCAAATAAATCAGAGGGAGTGAGTGGTTTGAAAATCATACAGTTGACCTCCATACCAAGCTTTGACTCTTCTCGTGAGTAGCTCATAGGAGCCATTATCACTAACTTACAGCTGTACATAACTATAAAGTTTTTGAGGGTAGCAATATGTGACGGAGTGGCTTTTTCAAAAAAGTAGTAATCTACTAAAATAGCATCTGGCTGAATGGTTATATTTTTTAGATAATCAGCTACATCACAGTAGCTATGTATGCAGTTAACAGTTGCACCCCATACAGTGAGCTGCTTATTTGCAGTGCCTGCATTTAAAGCACATTCATCAATAATAAGAATACGTTTATTTTTAATTAAATGACTCGGTAAATCTTGCTCTTTACTCAAGCGTGGTTGTATTTTTATGGTGAAAGAAAACGTACTGCCTTCGCCTACCATACTATTCACACTTACTTCGCCATTCATAAGCTCACATAGTTGTTTAACTATAGCTAGGCCTAATCCTGTTCCACCAAATTGGCGCGTAGTTGAGGTATCTGCTTGCGTAAAAGATTCAAATAATGAATTTTGTTGTTTAGGATCAATACCAATACCAGTGTCGATCACTGAGCATTGTAAAAAGGAACCATCGGTTGTTTCATCTATTTTTGCCGTTATTATTACTTCACCATTTAAAGTAAATTTAACCGCATTACCAATTAAGTTATTTAAAATTTGGCGTAACCTATTAGGGTCACTAATTATCTCACTTACTGTAATTTTAGTTGCGTCTAAAATAAGTTTTGTGTTGTTTTGTTCTACTTTTAAAGCAAATGATTCAACTACTTCACCTAATAACCTTGGGAGATTAAACTGTACATTTTCAATATCGAGCTTACCCGCTTCAATTTTCGAAAAGTCTAAAATATCATTAATTATATTAAGCAGAGATTGAGCTGATGATTGTGCAAGTTCAATGTGATGTTCTTGCTGCTGATCTAATTGAGTTTGTTTTAGTATGTTTAACATCCCCAAAACGCCATTCATTGGGGTGCGAATTTCGTGGCTCATACTCGCTAAAAACTCACTTTTTGCAGCAACTGCTTTTTCTGCGTCTTCTTTAGCGGTAACTAATTGCTGTTCTGTTTCTATTCGTTGTTGGCTTGAGTGTAAGCTACCAATTAATGCAGCGACGGCAATTAAAAAACTCTCTTCATTTTTAGACCAATAGCGTTTTGATTCACACTGCTCTGCACATACCATTCCTATTACGCCACTGCCAGCAGGAATAATTACGCATAGCATAGACTTAATGTTTAATGGGGTTAAATAACGTTTTTTGAGAGGTTCTAAAATAGGATTATTTAAAGTATCAGGAGCATTAAAAACAGCCTGATGATCTATAGCATTAAAAAAGTTAGGCGTATTTTGTCTAAGCCAAATTGGCTCCACTTCATTTTCGGGTGAAAGTTTACTATGTACAGCAAAAGGGTTTAGCTGACTTTTATCTTTATTAAAAAGTAAAATACTGGCACGTTCAATATTAAATGCTTGGCAAACAGCTTGCGTAATAATGTCTTTTGATTGGCTTAATTGACCGTTTAAAATTAACTTATTTACAGTAAGTGAAGCTAAAATTTCGTTATGTAGCGCTGTTTTACTATTTTCTAATTCAATTTTTTTACGATTATCAATATTTTGTAACGAACCAAAAATTCTTACACAGCGTCCATTTTTTAACTCTGCTTCTCCATGTACAAGTACCCAAACAGATTCACCTTCAGCATCTATTACTTCTAATTCAACTTCATAGCTCTCACCATATTTAATAGCACGCTCAATTAAGGGTTTAATGGTTTCTCTGCTAGTGCCTTTTTTAAAGTAGTTTAGATCTTTAGGCCATTCGGGTTGTGTATTAAGGGGGTATTTAAATATTTTTTTAGTCATATCTGACCAATACACTTGCTGAGCTTCTAAATTAAAAGCCCATGCGCCAATTTGGGCTAGATCGCTCATGGTTTCGAGCATTTTTTCGTTTTGTTGTTGGCGCTCAAGCATTTTTAAAAAGAATAAAAATGCCCAAATTAATAGCCCACAAATAATTATTATTGCTAAGCGTAGTGGCCATATAGCTGAGTTAGGAGGGCTCCAGCCGACCTTCGGAACGACATAGAGTTGCCAGTTGCCACCTTGAAAATTTAAAGTAAATTCAATCGGGTTTATGTTTGTAATACTTTGATCTCCGTAAAAAAACTCACCTTTTTTACCTAATCCATTACGCCCTTGTATAGCTATGGTGTATTCTTTTTCGAGCTCATAAACCCCTGAGTTGACATATACTTTTTCAAGATCTAAAACAACGGATAATAAGCCCCAAAAGGTATTATCCGTTTGCAAATAAACAGGAACGCGTGCCACTAGCGCTAAATCACCTTGCTCTAAAGTGAGAGGACCAGCCATAACTATTGTATTTGTATCGCGAGCTCTAATTGCATTTTCGCGCTGTTTTTCATTTTTTAAAAAGTTAAGACCAATTGCTTTTTCGTTTTCTTTTAGCGGATAGCTCATTTGAATAATCATGTTTGGAGCACCGGCAATACTACGTAACTCGTTTGATGTTTTAAAAAGAGGGGCGGCAATTTTTCCAAAGCGTTCTTGTGTTAAATCGGGTTCAGCAGCAACGGCAACGCCTAAACCTCGTACTAGTTGAATATTAGAAACTAAAGTAGATTCGAGCTGCGCTCTGTAGGTACTTACTTCGGAAAGAATTTGCAGACGATGGGTATCTTTAACACGATTATAGTTAATACGATCAAGAACTACCCCAACTAGTACTGTTAGCGTAAGCGATAACCAAAAGGTCAGCTTAAAGTTATGAACATTCGTTTTTTTATTGTTACTAGACGGTGGCATTAGCTACATCGTGGCGTTAATTTAGGCAAATTAACTATAGCTAATTTATTGCACAAATGAAAACGGCGCATTAACAAATGCGCCGTTTATTTTTTATAATTAGTAGTTTAGCGAGTTACGAATCGCTAACTTCACGCGCCCAATGATTTTGCTTTGCTACGTGTAGCTTGCGGTAACCATCAAGTAGTGCCGCATGCTTTTTAAAGCCTTCAAGCGATAAACCAGGAAAAGTTAAACCGTTAAACTGCTTTTTACCTTCGGCAATTTCTATAGCCAGCGCTACATTATTAGCACCAAACATTAAGCCTAATGCATCTTGGTAATCAGCGTATTCGCGCTCGTCATCGTATTTAATTTCAAGAATCGCTTTTAAACAGCGGAAGTGGCGCATTGCATCTTCGTTTACTTGACCTGTATGAAGTATCCAATCAACCCAATCAATGGCTTCTTCGCTGCCTGCGGCTAAACATAGGTGCGCTTTAAGCTCACCTATACGCAGTGTGTGCCATGGTGTGTCGGCATCAGTTGCTAAACCAATAAATTCTGCGGCGCGGATAATATCGCTATGACCTGCTTCTTCTAGGCTGTCGTAAATATCCATCCATTGCTCGGTGCTAAACTGATCAAGCGATAAAAATGCTTCGCGGAATTTAGCGCCTTCGTTATTGTTACGCCAAATAAGCTCATCAACAGGATAAATGTCTGACATGCCCGGTACTAAAATACGACATGCGTATACGTTTAGGTGCGTGTAATCCATGATGTATATATCGTGATCCATGCTGTGAATTAGGTCAGTACAGAAGTTATATTCTTGCTCTGTTGTGCCGCTAAAGTCCCAGTGTACAAATTCAAAGTCAGGTTTTGCACGGAAGAAATCATGCGAAATCAAACCGCTTGAATCAATAAAGTGCAGTTCAATGTTTTCTGGTGTTGCTACTTCATCGTTATCAAATGTTGCAGGTTGGAATACATCTAGTTGATCTAAACGACGACCTTGTAGTAACTCTGTAACGGTACGTTCAAGCGCAACTTCAAATGATGGGTGAGCACCAAAAGAGGCAAATACAGAGCCATCAGTTGGGTTAATAAGCGTTACGCTCATTACTGGGTAAATTCCCCCAAGCGATGCATCGGCAATACGTAAATGAAAGCCATGGCTGCGAAGCTCTTCACACGCTTCGTGAATTTTAGGATATTGTTTAACAACATCTTCAGGCACGATTGGTAAACAAATACCTTCGGCGATGATGCGGTTTTTAATCGCGCGCTCAAATACTTCTGATAAACCTTGTACGCGAGCTTCAAATTTTGTGTTACCTGCGCTCATACCGTTCGATACAAAAATATTACCAATAACGTTTACCGGAATGTATACGTCTTGGTTATCGCGTTGGCGCGTGTATGGCAGGGTACAAATGCCACGATCAATATTGCCTGAGTTAAAATCAAAAAGGTGTGATGCGGTAAGTTCGCGCTCTGGGTCAAAGTAATCCCATAAGCTTTCATCCATAATACCTTGTGGTACTTCATCGCCTTCAACTTTAAACCATTTTTCGGTTGGGTAATGAGTAAACTCGCCATTGGCAAATTCTTCACCTAGATAAAAGTCTGCAAAAAAGTAGTTACAGCTTAAACGCTCAAAGTATTCACCGAGTGCTGAGGCAATAGATGCTTTGTCGGTAGCGCCTTTACCATTGGTAAACATAACACCGCAGTCACTGTCTTTTATATGAACCGAATAACAGTTAGCTACAGGGTTAAGCCAAAGCGCTTCTTCAACATTAATGTGTAGGGCTTCAAGCTTGTTTTGCATGGTAGAGATTGACGATTCTAGGTCGCGGTCTTTACCTTTGATAAATGTTTTTTCAGTCATATTGATCTCAACTAGTTCTGCACGATGTGTGGAGCTGACATTATCGTGGATTTTGATGTTTATTTCACCCTTTGCGAGCAAGAACATTATTATTTAATAAAACTGTGGTTATTATATGTCCTTAACGCTTGGTCAAAACGTGCAAAGGAAAGGTTGATGTTTAAAGTAATCAAACGCTTGTTATTATTAATTGTGATTTTAGGGCTGGCAAGTACCGCCGTTGTTTATGGTGTACTTAGTTTAAGTTTACCTGCCCTTGATGGAAACGGACGTAGTAACGCGGTAGTAGAGCCCGTAAAAATTTCGCGCGATGCACTAGGGCAAGCAGTGATAAATGCAAATAGCCGAAACGACGTTGCCTATGGTTTAGGTTATACGCATGGGCAAGACCGATTTTTTCAAATGGATTTACTAAGACGTAATGCCGCAGGCGAGCTAAGTGAGTTATTTGGCGAAGCCGCGTTGGGGCTCGATAAAAAGATGCGTTTTCATCAATTACGTAAACGCAGCCAAATTATTTTACAAACGCTGCCTGAGACCGATAAGCAATTACTTAAAAGTTACGCTCAAGGTGTAAACGAAGGTTTAGCGCAAGTAGGGTATTCAAGCTTTGAATATTTACTAACAGGTGCACCACAAAAGCCATGGCAAAGTGAAGACAGCCTACTTGTGATATTTAGCATGTACCTTGATTTGCAAAGCGCCACATTTGAACGCGACCAAGCACTCATTCAAATTGAGCAAGCGTACACAAAGCAAATGGTTGATTTTTTAACGCAACCAAGTAAGTACCAAGCCGCGCTTGATGGCAGTAAATTAGCGCCTTATAGCGGCGGCATACCTACTTTGCCAACTCAAACACAGCATACAGTTAAAAGTATTGAAGCCAACCAAGAGCGCGGCAGTAATAACTGGGCTGTTACAGGAGCGTTGACTAAAACAGGCGCTGGTATGGTGTCGGATGATATGCATTTATCGATGGCAGTGCCTGCAATTTGGTACAGAGCCCAGCTAAATTATATACAAAATGGAAAACCTGCTCAGGTAACTGGTGTATCGCTGCCCGGAGCGCCGGCAATTGTTGTTGGCACTAACAATAATATTGCATGGGGGTTTACTAACGGCTATTTAGATACAGCCGACTGGATTGCATTAAACGATGATAGTAAAACATGGCAAGTAGATGAACCTATTGCATTACCCGATGGGGGAGTCGAAAACTACTCATTAATACTCAGCGAATATGGCCCTGTAAAATACATTAACGAAAAACCTTATGCATTGAGCTGGGCTGCACATCAGCCTTACGCCGTTAATATGCAACTCTTAAAATTAGAGCAAGCCAAAACAGTAGATGATGCACTTGCCGTAGCAAGCGATGTAGGAATACCTGTGCAAAATCTTATGGTGGTAGATAGCCAAGGGAGCGCAGCGTGGAAGCATATGGGCGGCATACCGGCTCGTAAAACGCCTAGCGAGCTCGGTGTAAATGCTGATGACTACTCAGCGCTTTGGCAGCAAACCGAATTACAACGTCCCTTTATTAAAAACCCACAAAGCGGGCGATTATGGACTGGTAACTCTCGCGTGGTATCGGCTGAGGATAACGCTCGTTTTGGCAATGGTGGCTATGCACTCGGTGCACGTTCGAGCCAAATTCGCGATAGATTATTTGAAAAACAAACATTTGCAGAGAGCGATTTTTACGCACTACAGCTCGATAATCAAGCTCGCTTTTTAATGACTTGGCATGCGTTGCTATTAAAGCAATTAAAAGCCGATAAAACTAAAAATCAGCAATATATAACAGCGCTCGAAAATTGGCAGCAATGTGCGTGTTCAACCTCCATAGGGTATACCTTAGTTAAGCGCTACCGCGATGAAGTGATTAATATTTTATTTAGTAATATTGAAAGCCAACTAAATAAACAACAAGGCACACTTAAATACGTAAAACGAGATTTAGAGCCCGCAGTTTGGCAGCTTATTAACAACAAACCCGACACCTGGATAAACTCACAATTTAAAAGCTGGGATGCACAATTACACGGTGCATTTAACCAAACTATTACTAAGCTTACTGAGCAGTTTGGCAATAACGTGCAAAGCTGGCAGTGGGGCAAGGTCAATGAGTTAGTGATAGAGCATCCGTTTGCAAAGCAAATGCCGTTACTTGCTAAGTTATTAAATATGCCCACAGCAGCGGGTTTTGGTGATAGCTACATGCCCGCCGTACAAGGGCGTAGTTTTGGCGCATCGCAGCGCTTTATTGCACAACCTGGGCATTTAGAACATGCAATTTTAGCTATTCCGGGTGGGCAATCGGGACACCCTCTTTCTGAATTTTATAGAGCGGGGTTTAGTGATTACGTAGAGGGTAAACATACACCTTTATTGCCGCAAACACTTATACATCAAATAGTCATAAGCCCTGTTAAATAACGTTTAAGTGATCAGTGAGTGAGCTTAAATAGTGATAAAAACGTTCTATATTTATTAATTCATACAACAGAGAACAAAAATGAAAAAAATACTACCCGCATTAATAACAGGTTTATTACTAAGTACAGCAGCGCAAGCCGACGAGGGTCCAGTAACAGCACAAAAGCTAAGTGAGCATGTATACGTACTATTTGGGCAAGGCGGTAATATTGCAGCAAGTGTAGGCGATGATGGCATTTATATTATTGATGATCAGTTTGCCAAGTTATCAGACGACATTAAAAAAACGATTAGCGATTTAAAGCCAGGCAGTGCAGAGTTTGTTATTAATACGCATCATCATGGCGATCATACCGGTGGCAACGAAAACTTTGCTAAAGCGGGCGCGCACGTTATAGCACACGACAATGTACATAAACGTTTAGAAGAGCAGCATGGAGAAGGGTCAGACTTTTTACCGCGCATTAGTTTTGGTCACGATTTAAAACTGCATTTTAATAATGAACATGCCCATGTAGTGCATTACGAACATGCACATACCGATGGCGACTCGGTTGTTTTTTTTAGTAACGACAACATAGTGCACATGGGCGATATTTACTTTAATTTTGGCAGCTTACCGTTTGTTGATGTAGATAGTGGCGGTAGCGTTGATGGTATTTTAGCGGCAGTAGACGATGTCGTTAATCAAATTGACGACAACACTAAAGTAATACCAGGACACGGTAAGGTAAGTGACCGTTCAGGACTGATAGCGTATGGTAAGCTAGTTCAAAATGCGAAAGATGTGATGCTAAAAGCAATGCAAAATAATGCAAGCTTAGAGCAAGTACTTAAAGCCGATCCATTGGCAGAACTTGGTCTTGAATACGCAGGCTGGTTACCAAAAGAGAAAGTAACCACACTCTTTTATCGCAGTTTAAAGTAGTACATCTAAAGTAAAAAACATGATACAAAGCTGAGTGTATTCTTGATTTAATCGAGCGTACATTCGGCTTTTATTTTCTTATGCCTAAAGGAGTTGTGTATGTCGGCAGAAAAAACCCATCTTGAAATTTGTAACTTAACCAGAGAGCAATATCCGCAAATTAAAACCTTGATGGATCAAGCGTATCCCGACTTAGGTGGTGCGTGGCCAAGTCATACCATTTTTAGATTAATAGACCAATTTCCTGAAGGGCAAATAGGTATTGTAGATGACGGTGTGCTGGTGGGCTTAGCATTAAGTGTACAAGTTGATTACACACGTTTTTCAAACCCGCATACATACGAAGATATTGCAGATGGTCACGACCGTGTATTTAGCGATACCGATGGCGATGCGCTATACGGCTTAGATGTGGCCATTAGCGAAACTCACAGAGGCATGCGCTTAGGTCGTCGCCTTTATGATGCCCGTAAAGAACTGTGCCGCCAATATAACCTACGCGCTATTTTAGCGGGTGGGCGTATTCCGCGTTATTACAATCACAGTAATGAAATGACGCCAATGGAATACATTGCAAAAGTAGATCAGAGAGAGCTATACGATCCTATTTTAAGTTTTCAGTTATCTAACGATTTTCAGGTAAAGCGTTTACTTAAAAAGTACCTACCGGAGGATCAAGAGTCAGTTGGTTATGCCACTTTACTTGAGTGGAATAACATTATGTATGAACCAACCGACACGGTACTCGAGTCAACTAAATCAATCGTGCGTGTGGGTGCTGTGCAATGGCAAATGCGTTGTGTTGAATCGGTTGAAGAAATGCTAAAACAGGTTGAATACTTTGTAGATACCGTATCTGACTACAAAAGTGACTTTATACTCTTCCCTGAATTTTTTAACGCGCCATTAATGGGCTTAGGAAATCAAAGCAACCAAACTGAAGCGATTCGTTATTTAGCGGAATATACCGAAACGTTTAAAAACGCGATGTCGCGTATGGCAATAGAATACAACGCCAATATTATTACCGGCTCTATGCCGCTCGCCGAAGACGATAAAATTTATAACGTAAGTTATTTATGCCACCGCAGCGGTAAAATAGACGAGCAACGTAAAATACATATTACCCCGCATGAGCAAAACGATTGGGTTATTCAAGGCGGCGACAAAATTGCTGTATTTGAAACCGATGCTGGGCGTGTAGGTATTCAAATTTGTTATGACGTAGAGTTTCCTGAGCTTTCACGTATATTAGCAAAACAAGGGTTAGATATTTTGTTCGTCCCATTTTGGACCGATACTAAAAATAGCTACTTACGTGTGCGCCATTGTGCACAAGCGCGTGCAATAGAAAACGAATGTTATGTGGTTATTGCAGGCTCGGTAGGTAACTTACCACAAGTAGAAAGCCTTGATGTGCAGTACTCACAATCGGCTGTGTTAACGCCATCGGACTTTTCGTTCCCGCACGATGCAACACTTAACGAAGCCACACCTAATACAGAAATGCTGTTATTTAGTGACCTTGATATGGATAAGCTTAAAATCCTTCATAGCGAAGGTACAGTGCGTAACTTAAAAGATCGACGTGAAGATTTATACGACGTAATTTTGAAAAAGAGAGATGTTTAATGGCGTGGATTTATTTGGTTATTGCCGGTTTACTTGAAATTGGCTGGCCGATAGGTTTAAAAATCTCACAAAACCCAGATACTCGCTGGCAGGGCATCGCAATAGCGGTGGCATTTTTAGTTGCTAGTGGTTTTATGTTATGGCTTGCCCAAAGGCAAATATCAATGGGCACCTCATATGCCGTGTGGACAGGCATTGGCGCTGCGGGTACGTTTTTAGTGGGTATATTGTTTTATAACGACGCAGCTACATTTGGTCGTATTGCGGGAGTATTAATGATTATTAGCGGTGTGATAACACTTAAAATAAGCTCTTAATTTATATTTTAAAACGGCACTAAGTTTTTTAGTGCCGCTTAGATTAAAAATATTGAGTCGTTTTATACTCGTCTATCGCTCTTTTTATAATATCTGCGCATTCAAGAGGATGTGTTTGAGCAATAAAATGCCCACCGAATATTGTGACAACCTTTGTATTATTAAATACGCTTTTTACCTCATCAACAGCACGTTTATTAACTAATAAGTCGTTTGTAGGTTTGATGTATACCACAGGCGTAGCATGTAAATTTTTAGGTTTACTTAATCGAGATATGTTCTGCAGTCTATTTTTTAGTTTAGCTTTATTTGCGAAGCTAATTGATTTAAATACATCTAAAACTTGGCTTTCACTTCCCAAACCTGCAAATCCCATTTTATTTAATAGCCATATATTTAATTTTGATGCCTGCAAAGCAAATGTAGGAATTAGATAGGCATACCGAGATAATAAACTAGGCGCCGAAATGAAGCTTGCCAGAAATACAATCTGCTTTACATTACTACCCAATAAATTACATAGCTCATATGCTATTGGTCCTGAGTATGACTCTGCCACGATAAATAACTCAGTGCTTTGCAAATGTTTAGCTAGATATTGTGCTTTTTTAGCATAGCTATCGCCTTCGAGTTCATCTAAACAGAACACTTGAATATCTAAAGTCTTAGGAAGTACTTTGAGTATTCCTTTAAAAAGCATTCCTGTTCCATCAAGCCCCGGTAGTAGTATTATTTTCAATTAAAACCCTTTTAATTTATAGTGGCAACATTACTAAAACAGCGGCAATGGCTATGAGTATTAAGCCTGCAGTATCTTGTTTTTTAAGTGGCTGCTTTAACCAAAGTACGGCAATTAGCATGGTAAAAAAGACTTCAACCTGTCCAAGTGTTTTAACATAAGCAACATGTTGTAAGCTCATTGCACTAAACCAGCCAATAGAGCCGATACAACTAAAAACACTAATTGCGGCTGTAGTGCCTTTGTATTGCCACAGTTTACTGAGTGTTTGCGGTTCTTTTAATAATAAATAGCTCAGTAGTATTAGTGTTTGTAAGCTAATTACAAACAGCAAAACCCAAGCGGCTGAGTGTGGAAATAATAATCCTGAGTTTAAGCTGGCTTCACGTACCCACAGTGAGGTAAGTGCAAAGCAAGTACCACATGCCAGTCCTAGTAATGCCGTTTTAGCATTAAAGTGTTTAACGCTTGTTATGCCGCTGAGTAGCAATACGGCAATAGCGCCAAAAAACACACCAAGCCAACCGAGTAAAGAAAGTGCCGAGCCAAAAAATAATACACCTAAAATAGCAGCCACTAACGCCTCGCTTTTGGCAAGACCAGCACCTACAGCATAATTATTCATTTTAAATAATTTAACCATTAAACCAGTGGCAAGTATTTGCATAACACTTGCGCCTACAATAAATCCCCAAAAGGCATTATTAAACGTAGGCATAGCTGTATCTTGATATTGATACAAACTATATAAATACACGGCAGCAATAGGACCTGCAATAATAAAGCGGGAGAGGGTTACGCCAGCAACACTCACATCGTTGCTTAATTTACTTTGCAGGGCATTACGCCATGCTTGCATGAAGGCGGCTAAAAAAGTGAAAAATATCCAGGTCATGGTCGTCATCGTTAAAATATAAGGTAGTAAAGTTAACACGCCCTAGTAAAGCGATGCATTAACTATAATGTTGAATATTCATCATCTGCGACATTATGTCGCATGGGTTTGAGGATATATTTAGCTATAGTAAGCCTGATGTTATTGTTAGCCGCCAGAGTTTGTCATAAAACGTATCTGGCGGCTTTTTTATTGCGCTTATGCTAAATTATCCGAAACATCAAAAGGATAAATTATGACAACATTAGGGGCTGTTGATCTTTGTAGTATATATATTAATCAGCCCACATTGGTAGCCACATCATAGTAAATGCTAAAGCGAGCATGGAATGATAATT